>JAHFTG010000001.1 GCA_023269455.1 Opitutaceae bacterium
TCGATGGCCATCTGTTTGCCAGGCATCGCATCCAACGTGAAACGCGCGCTCACCTCCGCGATGCGCCCGGCGCCCTTCGTGATGACCACGAAGTTGATCACGATAAGAATCAGGAAAACCACAAAGCCGACGATGTAGTTCCCTTGGATCACAAAACGTCCGAACGATTCGATGATATGTCCCGCGTGTCCCTGCGTAAGGATCAGACGCGTCGAACAGATATTAAGCGCCAGCCGGTAAAGCGTCAGTCCCAGAAGCAGCACGGGGAATCCCGAAAACTCGGACGGATCCTTCACATAGACGACGATGAGCAGCACCAGCAGCGACAGGCCGATCTGCAGGGCGAGCATGGCATCCAGCAGAAACGCCGGCACCGGCACGATCAGCATGAGCACGGTGGCAAAAAGCGCGCCCGTAAAAATAAGGTCCGCGCGCTTCAGCAGCGCGCGCGCCGGCGACAGATTGCCCGTCATAGGAAGAACTGCGGTGGAAGTGGCCATGGGGAATAAAAATTGAAACGGGGATTATCCGGCGCGTCCGGCGGCGCCTTCGGCAGCGGCGCGGCGCATCTTGAGTTCGTGGAAATAGAGCCGGTGCGTGCGATAGACGAAGGCCAGGATCGCGGCCACGGCCTGATACAACTCGGAGGGGATGACCTCGCCGACCTTCCCCATCGCGTAGAGCACGCGGGCGACCGGCTTGTTCTCGACCACGGGCACGCCGTGCTCGGCGGCCAGCGCCTTGATGCGGCGGGCAAATTGGTTTTCGCCCTTGGCCAGAATCACGGGTGCGCCGTCGCGTCCGCGTTCATACTTCAGCGCGACGGCGTAGTGGGTCGGGTTGGTCACGATCACATCCGCCGTGGGCACCGCCGCGAGCATCTGCTTTTGCATGAGCCGGCGGGCCATGCGGCGCATCGCGGCTTTGGTCTGCACATCGCCCTCGGACTGCTTGTTCTCATCCTTCACTTCCTGGCGCGTCATCATGAGTTCGCGATGCGTGCGAAATTTTTCGTAGGCGTAGCTGATTCCCGCGATGATCCCGAGGGCGAGGATCATCTTGGACAAAAACTCGACCGTCGCCCTGCGCAAAAACATGCCCAGATAACCCACCTCGACGGGACTCACAAAAATCGGATCGTTGATGAGATCCCTAGCGCCCATCCAAAGAACCAGTCCGATGGCGACGAGCTTCAACGAATCGATGATTCCCTTCACGAGCGACTGCTTCGAAAAAATCCGCCCGAAGCCTTTTGAGAAATCGAGATTCTCCAGCTTCAAGCCGATCGACTTGGGCGCGAGACGGAAGCCGCTTTGGAAACCGCCGATGAGCAAGGTCGCGCCCGTGACCGCGATGACTATCGGCAGAAGCACCTGCGCGATTACCTTCGCGCATTCCTGTAATTGCACGGGAACGACGCCGGCCTGAAAATGAGCGTTGGCCAGATCGCCCCACATCGTCGTCGCCAGCGAGGACAACTCGTTTGTCGACGACGACACCGCGATGCCGATGACTCCCAGCGTGGCCGCCAGTGTCGCGACCACTTGCAACTCGGCCGACTTCGCGAACTGCCCTTTCTCAAACGCATCCTGCAGCCGCTTCTCGCTGGGCAGCTCTGTTTTGGACTCTTGATCGATGTCGGACATGGAGGTTTCTCTCCTTCCTACGCAGAACGGGTGCCACCCCGATAAATGACACCGTAACTAACTTATGATAAGCCAGTAGAAATAATTTTAAAACATCGCCTGCGCCAACCGCCCTGCAACGCCACCTCTTGGGGAAAATTCTGCCGTCATACTCCCGGTAAAGGGAGCAGCTCCAGCAGCCTCACCGGCAAGGCTTGAAACTCGGGCCACAAATAACGCACCAGCAGCGCACCCGAACCGGCGAGCAATCCGAAGCCCGCCAACGAACGTAGTGAATAGCTGACGATGAAGATGTTCATTTTCGGGACCGCGCGTCCGAGAACGGAAAACGCCAGCGTGATCAAAAAATTCAGCGCGATGAACGGCGCCGAGATGCGGATGCCCAGCTCCATCACACGCGAAGTCCCGCGCACCAGCATCTCCGGCACATCGGTGCTAAATGCCGCCGCTCCCGCCGGCGCCAGATCAAAACTCCGAGCAAACGCCGCCAACGCCCCGAGATGCCCGCCCACCATGAAAAAAACCACCCCTGCAAACGTAACCAGTAAGGTGGCCACCGGCTCCTGCCCCGGTTGCGGCGCATCAATGCCAGGAATCGCGGACAAACCGATCTCGTTTGAAATCACGCGCCCGGCCATCTCGACCGCCGCAAATACCAGCCGTCCGACCCACCCCATCAGCAATCCGAGGACAATCTCCTTGGCCACTGCCGTGATCAACTCGCCGTTGCCCGCCGGCATCGCGGGCGCATGAGGCACGATCCCATAAAGAATCGTCGCCAGGCCAGCCGCCAGCGCGACCCGCATCATCACCGGCAACGGCTTCCCGCCAAGCGTCGGAAAAAGCAAAATGAGCCCCAGTGCACGCAGGAACACCATCATCCACGCAAAGAGCAGATCGAGTGGCATGGCGTGGTTTCTCCGCCGCTACTGCCCCATCCCGCCGATGCGCGAGATCATTTCGATGGTGAACTCCGAGAGCGTTCGCAACAGCCACGGTGCCAGCAGCAGCGTCAGCCCAGCCAGCGCGAGGAGCTTGGGCGCAAACGTCAGGGTCGGTTCCTGGATGCTGGTCACCGACTGGATCAGGCTGGCGACGAGGCCGACCACCAGCGTCACCGCCAGAAAAGGCGCGACCAGATACAGGGCGAACATCACCACGGTCTTGAAAATATCGATGGCCATCTCGGGGTTCATAATGGGCGCGATTTAGATGTGAAAACTCTCCACCAGGCTCTTCACCACCAGGTGCCACCCGTCCACAAGGACGAACAGCAGGAGCTTGAACGGCAGCGACACGATCGACGGCGGCATCATCATCATGCCGAGCGCCATGAGCACCGAGGAAACGAGAAAATCAATGACGAGAAACGGCAGGAACAGCAAAAACCCCATTTGAAACGCCGTCTGCAATTCACTGATCACGAAAGCGGGCACGACGACGCGGATGGGAAGATCCTGCACCTTCGTCGGCGGAAACCTTCCAAGTTGAAGAAAGAACTCGATGTCGCGGGTGCGCGTTTGCTTGAGCATGAATTCCTTGATGGGCACCGAGGCCTTGTCCAAGGCCTCGGTCGAGGTGGCCTTGCCGGCAATGTAAGGCTGAACGGCCTCGACGTTCACACGGTCAAAGACCGGCCCCATGATAAAAAGCGTAAGAAACAGCGAAAGCCCCACGATGATTTGATTCGAGGGCGCCGAGGGCACGCCGATCGCGGTGCGCACAAAACCGAGGACAATCACGATGCGCGTGAAGCTCGTCATCAGGATCACCATTGAGGGCGCAAGCGTGAGGAGCGTCATCACGACGACGAGTTGGATGGCCACGCTCACCTCTCCCGGCTTGCCCGCGCCATCCAGGCCGATGTTCAACCGCAACGGCTGCGAACCGGGCGAATCGGCGGCGACCGCGGCGGGGGCCGTCGCCGTCTGCGCGGAGGCGGTCACGCCGCCCAGTCCAACCGCCAACGCGAGACAAAGACCGAAAATAAAACGTCTCATGATTCGAGTTCTTCCGAATCCAGTGTGCTAAGCATTTGGATCTGCCCGGCGGTCACCCCGAGGAGAAATTTTTTCCCCTCGTAACCGGCCACGACCAGATACTGCCGGTTTCCCAGCGAACGCGTTTCCTCGATCACGATCTTGCGGTCGGCGCGAACGGCGCGCGATGGAATCATGCCCCGGCGCTTGAGCAGCAGCCAACCGCCACCGAGCGCAAGCAGCAGCGCGCCCGCCAAGGCCAATGATCCGCCTGAGCGGGGAGCCGAAGCCGCGGTCGTCGCAGAATGCTCGGACGAGGCCTTCGGATAAATAATCGTGGCTTCCGATCGAGATGCGGGATCTTCGACTTCGGCAGCACTCATCGGCTGCGCCGTCTCCAAAACGGCGCAGCCGACTACCACTGTCAGCCAGCGAGTGACGCTGGCAATTGTTGTGAGGGGATATCTTTTTTTCACGCATCATCACCTTAGCGATACGCGTGCCACCGGGGATTTATGACGTATATCCAAATGATGATCATTTGGTTATAATGATTAAAATCCCGCGACCACCTTGATTATCAATTTAAAGAACCCTCCCGAGCTGTCCGCGGTAAAAAATGCCGCGTGACCGTTACGCCTGCGTCCGTCGCGTTGCCGTTACGCCTTCGCTCCGACCAGTTCCGTGATCTTGATGCCGAAGCTGTCGTCCACGACGACCACTTCTCCGTAGGCGACGAGTTTGTCGTTCACGTAAAGGCCGACGGGGTCGCCCGCGTGCTGGTTGAGCTGGATGATCGCACCCGGTGCCAAGGCGAGCACCTCGCGCATCGGCAGCTGGCAGGAACCGAGCTGGACGGTGACCTTGACCTTAACATCGAGGACCAAATCGAGCGTTTTACTGTCGTCCATGAGACTGGGCATAAGAAGTTTCCTCCGAAGAGATTTTTTGGGTTATTTTCACGACCACACGGTCGCTATCGAGGCCGACGGTCCCGATGAATTTTTTGTTTCCAGCGAGTGAAATGCAGGTGCGATCGACGATATCCGAAGGCATTTCCAAAACATCGCCGACCCGCAGGTGCGTGACTTCGCGCAAGGTGAGTTCAAAGGCGTCCCACTCCGCCCGCGCCGGCAGCGTGATGTGTTCGTAAACCGGCTTCCAAGTCGCCTTCGACTCCGCCTTCACCGGCGACGCATCCTGGGCGCGCTTCGCCTGCATGCTCTTCACCATCGGCTCGATCGTGTAGTAGGGCACGCCGATCTGGATCTGCTCGGAACAATCCCCGAACTCGACCTCCATGGTGAGCGCGAGCATGACGGCGTCCTTCGCGGACGTTTGCAGAAAACGCCCGTTGTTTTCGTGGCCGATGATCTGCGGATGAAGCTCGTTTTCGCCGCTCCATTGGGAGCACCACTCTTCCAGAATGATGCGGATGATGTCTTCCAAAAGGGCGATCTCGATCTCCGTCAGGTAGCGCTCCACCTTTACCGAGTGCCCGCGTCCGCCTAGCATGCGATCCACCAGCGTGAGCGCCAGACGCGGATTCATATCCAGGATACTGACCCCGAAAAGCGGCTCGGTTTTAAACAGGCACAGATGCGTGGGGCTGGGCAGGCCGTCCGTGAACTTCGCGTAGCTCAGCGTGGTGAGTTTCGCCATTTTCAGGGAGAACTCCATGCGCAGAAATAGCGAAATACGCGCCGACAGGTAACGGATGAAGTTCTCGTGAAGCAGACGCAGGCGGCGTAACTCCGCCTCGGTTAGAAAGACCGGATTTCTGAAATCATAGGCCTCCACCTTGAGCACCTTGGCCTCATCACCACGGCGTCCGTCGGCGTGGTAGATGATCTGCTGCTTGGGCGGCTCGACCGCCTGCATGAGCAAACGATCGATCTCACTCTGATCGAGCACTTCGAACGGCTGATTATTATCACCGGGATCGGCCATGATGGGTAAGCCTATTGAACCACGAAATCCGAGAAGAAGACCTGCTCGACCACTTTTCGCCCGAACACCTGATTGTAGGCCTGGATGAGTTTTTCACGGATGATGTTTTTCGCACCGGCCTCCTCGAGATCCGTGAGCGAGAGCGAGGACAGGACGTTAAGCGTGACATCGACGAGCTGCGCATGGCTTCCTTCAAACGTTGCCTTGATGCCCTCCTCGCTGCCCGTGACGAGAAACGTGGTCTTGAGGTAGCGCGTGCCCATGGTCCCGGCCAGATTCACCACGATGTTCTCAAAAGTGTAACCGTTGGCGGAAGCTCCGGCTTCACCTTTCCCTCCTTTGCCTTCCTTTCCTTCCTTGGGCTTGCCTTCCGATTTGGCCGGCGCTGCGGGCGTCGCGCCGGATTTCCCCCCGGGTCCGGCCGCGAGTTCTTTTTTCAGTTGAGGGATCAGCACGAACTGGGCAACCGCCCAGGTGAGCGCAGGCGTGAGCAGCACGACCACAAGGGCGGGAAGAAGCGCGCCGATGCCACCTTTTTTGACGGGAGGGGGGGCGGCGTCCTTGGCTTCGACGGCGGCTGGTTCCGGTTCGGGTTTGGCGGACATGGGAAGGTGTGGGTGAACTGCCTGAGATTAAAGGCCGCGCGACATTACGAGCGTTTCAAATTCACGATCTCCTCAAGGACCGAATCGGAAACGGTGATCACACGAGACGCAGCCTGGAAGGAGCGCTGGGCGGTGATCATGTCGGCCATCTGCGCGGTGAGATCTACGTTCGAGAGTTCGAGCATGCCGGACTGGAGGGCTCCCAGACCGTTGCCACCGGGAGAATTGTTGGCCGCCGACAACGTAGCCCCGCCAATCGGCCCGGCGGCAGAGGCGTTGCTGAAGAGGTTGCCTCCTTGCTTAACAAGCATGGTGGGATTGGTGAAGCTTTGCAGCAGCACTTGGTTGGTCGTGGCGGAAGTTCCGTCGGAATAGGACTCGATCAGGTCGCCCTTGGTGTCGATCGCGTAGGACTGGAGTTGGGTGCCCGTGGGAGGAGTTCCCAGCTTGATATCCCCGACAGAGGAGGGAGCGGCCGAGCTGGTGCCACCGGTGAGTCCCTGCACACGGTATCCTTGCGAGGTGGTGAGATAGCCGCTGGAATCAACCGAGAAATTGCCGGCTCGGGTGACGTATTGCTGGCTATCCACGGGATTGGAGACGACGAAGAAGCCGTTTCCGGAAATCCCCAGATCGCTGGGGACCCCGGTGGTGCTGAGCGCGCCTTGCGTGAAGTTTTGCGTGACGCCGGAAACCTGGACGCCAATCCCGATCTGCACATTGCCATGGAGGGTATTGCTGAAACTATCGGCAAAGTTGGCCTTGGAATCCTTGAAGCCGACGGTGTTTACGTTGGCGATATTGTTGCCGATGACATTGAGGTCGGTGGAGAAACTGGACATGGCGCTGACGCCTGAAGTGAGTGAGCCGATGAGGGACATGGTATTTTAGTGGGTTGGTTTTTAAGAGAAACAGACGTGCTCCGGAGCGACTTAACCCGAGGTGGGCGAAGTCGTCGGAACGGTGACTTTGGTGATCGAAGTATAGGGGTAGCTGATGCCGTTAATCGTGACCTCAGCTCCCGTGCTGGTCTGGCTAACGCCGCTCACCACGCCAGAGACCTTTGAGTTATTGGACGTGGCAACGGTGACCTGGGCTCCGATTAAATTGGTGGCCGAGCCGAGTTGTGCATCGTTGCGCAGGTTTTGCATGCCGGTGTTCAGCGTCGTCATTTGCTGCAATGAGCTGAACTGCGCCATTTGCGCGATGAACGCGCTGTCGTCCATCGGCTTCATGGGATCCTGCTGCTGAAGCTGCACGGTGAGAAGTTTCAGGAAATCCGCCTGCCCCAGAGTCGAAGCGGCATTTCCGGTGGTGCCTGCGGTGGTTGAGGTCGCGGCGGCCGCGTTCGCGGCCGAGGAGGTTGAGGATGTGACTTGCATGGGATTTTAAGCGAAAACGTGAAGGTGCCTGACGGTGTCGGGCCGGGTGGACGGCACGGGGCGATCCGTAATGTCGCCAAGACTACGCGAACCACCGGCGACCGAAGCAGGGATGGTATTCGCAAGCCCGTCTGATCCAGGACGGGCTTGGTGCTGGGAAGATTGCCGAGACGTGTCCCCGCCAAAGCCGCCCGGTTGCGAGGAGGTCATTTCTGTCGAAATGAAAACGGGATCGGCCAGCCGATAGGGCTTCGTCTCCGCTGCCGGAGCCACCGCCTGCAACTGCCATTCGCGATTCAAGGTCTCGCGCAATTCCGGGGAGTCGGTGCGGAAGGTCGTCTGCACCTCGCCGTCACGATAGGCGACCCGCACATCAAGACGGGCGTTGTCCTTAAATTGAAACTGAACTTCCACGGACGAACGCTCCCGTGAACGCAAATCGTCGGTCATCGAAACAACCTCGCGGATGACATCAACCGCCTCGGCGGCGCGAGACACATGCGCCTCGGTAACTTGCCCCGTGCCTGCGGACGCCTGCACAACAGGAGCCGACACCGAATTCACCACGTCTGATCGAACGGGAAAAACGCCTTCTTGATCTCGGGCGGACGTCGGTGCGTTGAAGCGGGTAGCCATTGTGGAATCATCCTTCGCAGCTTCAGTGCCAACCCGATTCACTGACCTCGTTAGCTCCTTACCATCAACATTTAGAAAGTTATCACTGGACGGCTCACGCAATGAAATCACCGGGAGCGAGCGAAGGATATTTTTCGCAGGGGCATTTTTTTCCTCCGTCTTTGCCGGGGCAGCTTCAATGGAAATTTTACCCATCGCTACCGCGTGCGGAGTGACGCTCTCACCAGCGTTTCCAGCCGGCATCGGTGCAGGCACATCGATCGCAGGCGATTTTTTTGCCGTGTCCGTTGGTGACACTGGCTCATTCTTGGCGGGCGGATCAGCGTCAATTCTGCGAGCATCGGCATACGGGACCGTTGGTTTCGTCACCTCCGTCCTTTGGGCTGAAGGTGCACGTTGCTCGACGGTGGACGGCATTCCTTGCCCGGGTCGGTCTGCCGATGCTGGAATTTCACCGGAACGAGGCGCAGCTGTCATTCCTTCCGCCCCTGAATCTTCGAGAAGAGAGCACGGTTTCTCGACTTTAACATCCATGATGGGCATCGCGACTGCAGCCATTTCAGCCGACAATGGGGCAACGTTTACGCCCGCACTCGATTCACTCGCATCCGGCAACGCCGGCACGGACACCGTGGATTTTTCACGCCGGGGAGACGATTGCGGAGGCATTGAACTCGTAGCCACCTGATTCGAGGTCACCGCATCAACGGAAGTTTCTTCAGGAACACCGCGCCGCATCAGAATCTGCCGAGCTGAAGAGCCTCCTGAGCGGCCCTGCCCCGCCACGCGACACGGTTGCTTGGTCACTCCTCCGTCAAGCATCGCAGGCAGATCATCAGGCACTGATTGAGTCGGGCCCGCCTTTTCGGAAGACACAAATCCAGCGGATGTCCGTCCGGAATCTCCGGGCGTCAACACGGCCAATGAAATTGCGGCGGTTGGCTCTGGAGCGATGTTCGCCTGTCCCAGTAAGGCGGAAAAGCACAGCGCGCCATCATCCCTCGGGACAGATGACGTCGTCGGCAATCCGCCCACCGGCGTCCCCGTTACCACCGGCGACAAGGTGCCCATTACGACGGAAGCCTGCGGGGCGTTATCGGCGACAGTAGGCAGCGCAACAGAGGTGGTCATGGAAAGGATCGCCTAGGGCGCAACCACCGTGGAGGGCTGTTTGACGAGGCGCAGTTTATCGGAAAGCCGGGCGGCCAGCTTCACCAGTGCGGGATCGGAAGCCTTGCCCATTTCTTCAAGGATCGGGCTCACCACATCGCTTTTCATCTGGGAAATAATTTTCACCACCGTGGCCTCGTCCATCTCGTGCATGATATTTACCACAGCCTTGGGAGCTACCGCGCTATAAGTCTTGGCGAGAATCTTGAGGTTCTTGATTTCGTCTTCGCCGAGTTCGGTCATTTTTCCACTGATCTCGACGCGCAGCGCTTCGATCTGCTGCCGGGTTTTCTTCAAGGCGTCCTGATCCGCCGCGAGACGCTCCTCGCGGATTTTCAATGCCTGCTCGCGGGCGACCACGGCGGCATTCCGGTCCTTCAGCTCAGAAGCAAGATTCTCGATCTCCAACGTCCAAAAATCCCACGGCTTGGCCGGGCGCTCGTCGGCGGCAGCGGCGGCCTGCGCCGCCTGACTCGCCTTCACCAAGGCGCTTGCTTCAAACCAGAAAAAGCCAAGGCCCGCGCCAAGGCCCAAAACAAAAGCCAATATGGACAGCACAAGGGGGCTTGAGAATAATTTCATAAAATCCGGAAGGGCGGCTTAGTTTAACTCGCCCGGGCCAAAAGCGCGTTGGTGCGGTCGTCGAGCAAGGCCTGCTCCTCGCGCTCGAGATCGCCGCGATGCGCGGTGCGGGCCTTCAGTTCCAGGTTTTCAAGCAGGCGCACATCGCGGCGGGCTTCCAGCCACACCAGACGACAGCGCTCCATCTCGACCCTGGCCTGCTCCACGCCTTTCACGGCGGCGATCTCGCACACCGTTTCACGATGGTGCGCCTGCAGGAACGCCACCTGATCGGATGGGCGGAACGTTTTGGCGCGTTCGTTGCGCAGGATTTCCTCAAGCTCGGAGAGCCGCTTGCGGATCTCACCCACACGCTCTTCGGCGCCCACATAGGCATGCACCGCGGCGGAAAAAACCTCTCTCGCACGCTGCTCTCGCAACTCCCGCACCGTGACAACGGAGCGGAGCGGAAAACGGAATTTTTTCATGATGATTAATGGAGTTGGTTATCTGCAGCTCTCTATGCAAAGCGGGTGCCAGGGTTTTCTCGTATTCTCATCAAGCTAATGAACAGTTACTTAAATTTATTTTTAATCCTGCGTTTATGAATTTCGCCTGACGGTGCGAAGGCGTGGGAAAAATCTTCCGGGCAAGGAAAACGTTTACCCGACGATCTTGCTCAACGCGGAAAATGTATCGGCCCGCGGCACACATTCGTGAATGGACTGCTTCAAAAATCCATTCAGCGGGGCGTGCAGCGCGACGGCTTGGTCAAGGGCTTGGTTGCCGCCTTTTTGATAGGCGCCGATGGTGATGAGATCCTCGTTTTTACGGTAGGCCGCCAGGTGTTCACGGGCGCGGCCGGCGGCGGATATCTCCGCAGGCGCGCACACGTCGTTCACGAGGCGCGAGACGCTTTCCAGCACATCGATCGCCGGATAGTGATTGGCGTGCGCCAGCGCGCGGGAGAGCACGATGTGTCCGTCGAGAATACCGCGCACCGCATCGGCCACCGGCTCGTTCATGTCGTCGCCCTCCACCAGCACCGTGTAGAGCGCGGTGATCGCGCCGATTTCACCCGCGCCCGTGCGCTCGAGCAGACGCGGCAGCATCGCAAACACCGACGGCGTGTAGCCGCGCGTGGCGGGTGGTTCGCCCACGGCGAGGCCGATCTCGCGCTGGGCCATCGCAAAACGCGTGACGCTGTCCATGAGCAGAAGAACGTTGGCCCCCGTGTCGCGATACGCCTCTGCAATGGCCGTGGCCGTGTAGGCGGCCCGCATGCGCAGCGGTGCCGGCGTATCGCTGGTGGAAACGACCACGACGGCGCGGGCGAGTCCCTCTTCGCCGAGATCCTTCTCGATGAATTCACGCAGCTCGCGTCCGCGTTCGCCGACAAGCCCCACCACCACGACATCCGCCTCCGCTCCGCGAGCGATCATCGACAGGAGCGTGGATTTACCCACCCCGGAACCGGCAAAAAGTCCCACGCGTTGTCCGCGTCCGAGCGGAATGAAGGCATCAATGGCGCGCACGCCGGTGACAAACGTCTCTTTGATTCGCTTGCGCCTCAAAGGATGCGGAGGCTTGGAAGCCACGACATCGCCACGGCGGGTGATAAGCGGCCCGAGTCCGTCGATCGGCCGGCCCAGCGCGTCGATCACGCGGCCGAGTAATTGCGGACCGGGCACGGGCAGCGGTGGCAAATCACACGCCATGACTTCTGCGCCCGCGTGAAGTCCGGTCATCTCGCCGAGCGGCATGAGCAGGACATGATGACCGCGAAAGCCCACGACCTCGGCAAGCCCGTCGAAATCGCCGCGATCAGAGCGCAGGCGGCAAAGTTCACCGAGGCCGACATTGGGGCCCTCGCTTTCGATGATGAGGCCGGTGACGCCAGTGACGCGCCCGAGGCGGCGAGCGGAGGGCAAAGCCCGCACCTGCGCCCGAAGGTTTTCAACAAGGTGGGGAACATCCGTCTGCATGGGTATTATTATTTTAAAGACGAACGCCCTTAGCTTGCCGCCAACTCGCGCTGCAGCGTCTCAAGTTTTGAACTCAGCCGCGCATCCGTGACGCCGAAGCGGCTGCGCACCTGGCAGTCACCGGCCGAAAGCGCCGGATCGGCGGTCAACCGCAGCCCGGGATAATGCGAGGTCCAGGTCGGATCTATTTTTTCAAGCAGCGCGGCGTCGCGCGGAGAAATGAGCAGCTCAAGATTTTCGCGCTCGGGATAGAGGGCCTCGAGCACTTCGCAACAATGGCGCTGGACAACCTCGGTCGGCGGCTCGTAACCGGCGAGCAAACGTCGCGCGAGCTCGATGGCGAGTCCGGGCAACGCGGCCTGCACCTGCGCTATGATCGTCGACTCAACCCCGGCCAGACGGTCGAAGAGACCATCCTGCAAATGCTGCACCTCGTGGCGGAAATCGACGAGTTGCTGGTTGCCAATACCACGCGCGGCCTCGCCGCCCTCCTGATAGGCCCGCTCGCGAATCGCGGCAATCGCCCGTTCGTCGTAAGCGCTGGTGCGGCCCGCCACGGCGGCGCCGTTAAGCGGGCGATCAAACCGGACCAGTTGTTGAAAAACAGCCATAAAGATAATGGTCAGGTCACCACGCCGTCATCTTCACCACCCATGGAAATCGCGCCCTCTTCCTCAAGGCGGCGCACCACCTGGATGATGGCATCCTGAGCGACCTCGACATCCTTGAGCCGCACGGGCCCGAGCATGCTGATTTCGTCGCGCAGGCTTTCGGCGGCGCGCTTGGAGATGGATGCGTAGATCTTCCCCTTCATCGCCTCGCTCGCCGACTTCATCGATACGGCCAGGCTGGACGACTCGACCTCGCGCAGGATGCGCTGCAAGTCCGGCGGAGACAGGCGGCCCAGATCCTCGAAGCTGAACATCTTCTTCTGTATGGCAGAGCCGAGCTGGGCGTTGCGCTCGCCGAGGCGGGCCAACAGGCCTTTGGACATCTCCTTTTCAAGGCTGTTGAGCAGATCCGCCACGGCGCGGACGCCGCCGCTGTGGTGAAACGTCGGGCGCATCTTGCTGTCGAGATGCTTGCCCATGTTACGAACAATCTTGCCGACCAACTCCAGCGAAGTGCTGTCGATGGTGCCGAGGCGCTCAATCACCTCTTCACGCAATTCCGGGGTGAGCAGGATGAAAACCTCGGCAACTTTTTCCGCAGTGAGATAGGACAGGATGAAGGCGATGGTCTGGGGCTGCTCGCTTTTGATGAGATTGAAAATCTGGCGGCCTTCCATATCCGCGATCTCCTTGATCACCTCGACGGTGGTGCCTCCCGCAGCCACTCCGACACGGCTAAGAATGGTGTTGGCCTTGTAATCTCCGCAGGCCTTTTGGAGCGTCTGCCGGGCGTAATCGAGGCCTCCGAGACTGGAGCCGATGCTTTCGCCGATGACAGGGGACAATTCCCCGATGGCCTGCTCACGCAACGATTCGGACACGATGGGGAAATTGCTCATCTCGCGGCAAAGCACCTCCACCTCGGCATCGTCGAAGTGTTTGAGCACCTCTGCGGCGGCCTCGGGGCCGATGACGATGAGGAAGACTGCGAGCTTCTGCTGGCGGTTCAGTTTGCTGTAATCGACTGCGGGAGGGGCGGCGACAGCGGCGGGAGCGGGGGCGGACATAATGGGAGTGGTTTAGTTTTTCTTTACCGCCATCCAGTCACGAAGTGCGCCGCCGACATTGGCGGGCTTGCGCTGGATGAGTTCGTTCAGAGCGTCGGCCGTGAGGGTGTTTTTACCCTGAAACGTGCGCGCGCCTTCCATCGATGTGGTGGAGAGGAGTTCCATGGGAACCGGCTCAGGACGCTGACGGCCCAGCATGCGCCAAAAGATAAACAGGACCACGGCGGCGACCAGGACGGCGATGTATTTGCTGGCCGCATCCAGCCAGCCCTGCACGCGGGTCTCGCTTTGGATCTGCTGGATCTGCGTCTCGACGGGTTCCACCTGGAAAGGCAGTTCCTGCATGCTGACCAGGGAATCGGGCGTCTGGCCCGGAGCGAGTTTTAGCCCGAGTGCATTGATCACGATCTGGCGCAAGGACTGGATCTCTTCCGTCGAGCGCGGCTGCGGCTGCGCGGCTGTGCCCGGCGCGGCTCCGGCGGGCACGACGGCGCGGCGCGGCGCGATGAAAACAGACGCCGTCAGGTTTTTCACCGTGCCTGGCTGGCGCGTGGTGCTCGTGAGCGTGCGGTTGATCTCGTAGCTGGTGGTTTTATTTTTCCGGTTCGTATCCGTGACGCTGGTGGGACGCGCAGGATCAGCGGGGGCCGCCCCGTTTTTATCGGGCGTATTGGCAACGACGCCCACTGCTCCGCTCGAACGTTGCTCGGTCGAATTGGATACATCCTCGGTCGAGGTCTGCGAACGCACGACCTGTCCGTCCGGATCGTATTTTTCCTGCGTTAGTGTGGTCGCCTCAGTGTCGATTTCGGCGGAGACACGCACGACGGCATTACCCACGCCCACGACGGGCAGGAGCATCGTCTCCACTTTCTTGGCGAAGTAATCTTCGACCTGCTGACGGTAGCGCATTTGCGACGAGGCGTTGGCAAGAGTCGGATCCTGTTTCAAATCTTCGGAGAGAACGTGACCGCGTTGATCGACCACCGCCACTTGGTCGGTCTGGAGGCCCTGAACGGCGTTGGCCACGAGGTTGCGGATGCTGTTTACGGCCTCGGGGTCCATCTGGCTTTTACTCAGCTCGACAAAGACCGAGGCCGTGGGCTTCACGCCGGCGTCGGTGACGAGCAGGCGGTTTTCCGGCTGCACGATCATGACTCGCGCACTGCGCACGCCGTCGAGCTGGGAGATCGTGCGGGCGAGCTCGCCCTGCAGCGCTCGCATGTAGTTGGTGCGTTGCACAAAATCGGAGAGGCCGAACTGGCCCTTGTCGAAAATCTCGAAGCCCACGCCGTCACCGCTCGGGACACCCTTGCCAGCGAGGTCCATGCGCAGTTTGTAAACCTGGTCGGCGGGCACGTAAACGGTGCTGCCGCCGTTGGTGATTTTGTAGGGGATGTTCTGGGCCTGGATCGAGGAGATGATCTGCGCGGAGTCCTTGTCGGACAGCCGGCCGTAGAGGAGCTGGAAGTCGGGCTGGCGCGACCAAAAGATCACTGCGGCAAGACCGCCAGCCACCACGAGCGCGGCGACCGCAAGCGATACGCGCTGGTTGAGGCCGAGTTGGGTCCAAAGATCGAGGAGGGATTGGCTGAAGGCTTTCATGAACGCTTAATGGAGAAACGAAGGAGAGTGATAGAAATTCGTGGGATCATGCCGGCATGCGCATGAGCTCCTGGTAGGATTCAACTAGCTTGTTGCGGACCTCGACCATCAGCTGGAAAGCGACGCCGGCTTCCTGCATCGCGATCACGCTTTGGTGAAGCTGGTTGTTCTGGCCGGTCAAAACGGAGCGGGTGACGTCCTGCGCCTCGTGTTGTTTCGCATCGACGGCCTTGATCATCTGGTCGAACACGCTGCCAAAATCGGCAGGCGTGGTCGCGGGTGCGCCCGCCGGTGAATCGATCCGAATCGGGGTAGGAGCGACGGGGGCGCCCGCTTGCGTCGCGCCGGGCAGACGCTGCGTAAGCGCCGAGGGGATGTTTCCGATGGAGCCGATGAGTGACATGACAGTTTATGGATGTGCGGGCGGGCGGATTACTTGCCCATGTCCAGGGTTTTCATCGCCATCTGTTTGGCATTTTTGACCACGGAGAGATTGGCTTCGTAGGCGCGCGAGGCGGTCATGAGATCGACCATTTCGAAGGCGAGATTCACGTTGGGCATCTGCACCGTGCCATCCGCGCCTGCGTCCGGATTCTGCGGGTCGTAGATTTTCTGGCCGGGTGTCGGATCCGAAGTGATCCCGGCGACTTTCACGCCTTGCAGCGCAACGCCCTCCTGTCCCTGGTGCTGGAGAAGTTCGGTTTCAAAGGAAACGATGCGGCGCTGGTAGGGCTGGCCGTCGGGGCCGCGCGTGGTCTGGGCGTTGGCAATGTTCTGGGCGACGATGTCGAGACGGGTTTTTTGCGCGTTGAGCGCACCTGCGGTGATGTCGATTCCGGAAATAAGGTTCATGAGGAGAAGTCGGAAAGATTGGCCGAAGAGCGTCAGGATACGTTCCCGGTGATCGCCATGCGGAGTTGCTTGATGTTGTTGCTCACGAGATCGGTGAGGAACGAGTGATCGACGGTGTTGCGGTTCATCTCGAGCAGCTCGCGATCGAGTTCGACGGTGTTGCCATCCGGACGCATGCTCCGGGCGTTGGCATCCTCCGCGAGATGCGGCTGCAATTCCTGGACGGATTTCATGTCACCCGAAGCGACGAGAGAACGGAGCTGGCTCGCGAAATCGGTGGCGACGTCCAGACGCCGGTAACCGGGGGTTTCGGAATTCGCGATGTTTGAGGCGATCGCTTCCTGTCTCAAAACCGACGCATCGAGGAGCTTTCTCGCGAGCTGGTAGTTTTGGGACTGAAAGATCGGATCGACCATGCGACGTCTATCGCAGCGCGCGTGCCACTTGATTTTAACGGCATGCAAGCAACTGGTTTCCAATTCGATAAATTTTTATTGGGCCGCATCTGCTGAGGACATTCCCCCTACCGATGAAATCACCGGCGGCTCTCGGCAAAAACTGCCGCGACGGTTTTTCATGACTGCCGCTTTATTCGGGAGAGAACGCGCCGATAAGAAACGCAGATGCTTGATCGCGATTACGAATTCATCAGGAGCCTCGTCTATGCCCACAGCCGGATTGATCTCGGCCCGGACAAAAAGGAACTCGTTTCCGCCCGGCTGGGCAAACGCCTCCGCGCCACGAGCATCACCTCCATCAGCGACTACTGCCGTTTTGTGCAGGACGCGCGAAGCACCGAAGAGCTCGGGCACCTGATCGACGCGATCTCGACCAACCACACCTTCTTTTTCCGGGAGCAGGCGCACTTCGATTTTTTAACCGGCCACATCCTGCCCGAAATGGAAAAACGACGCGCATCGGAGAGGTGGCCGCGCTTCACGGTCTGGAGCGCCGCGTGCTCCTCCGGCGAAGAACCCTACTCCATCGCGTTGACCCTCGCGCAGTTTTTCAAAACGAACACCTCGTGGCCGTGGAGGATCGAGGCCACGGACATTTCAAACAACGTCCTGCAAAAGGCACGCATCGGCGTTTACCGGGCCGAGACGCTCGGACAAATCCCCCCCGCGCTTCTCCGCGCCCATTTCCAGGAGGGCTTCGGCCCGCAGGCCGGTTACCACCGGGTGAAGCCGTCCCTCCAGGAGCACATGACCTTCCGCCAGCTGAACCTGCTCGGTGGCACGCTCCCCTTCAACGAACCCATCCAGGTCATTTTCTGCCGCAATGTGATGATCTACTTCGACCGACCAACACAGGAGGAACTCGTCAACAAGCTCACCCAAATGCTCGTGCCCGGAGGCTACCTCATGGTCGGCCACTCCGAAAGCCTCACCGGCATCAAACACTCTCTGGAAACCGTGCGCCCCGCCATCTACCGGCGTCGGGCGTGATCCCCGTGATCCTAGGCAGAAAAATCCGCGTGCTGGTCGTCGATGATTCCGCCTTCGTGCGGAAAGTGGTGACCGATGCGCTTGCGCTGGACCCGCAGATCGAAGTCGTGGGCACCGCGACCGATCCGTTTGCCGCGAGGGAAAAAATCCTCGCGCTCAAGCCCGACGTGCTGACGCTCGACATCGAGATGCCCCACATGGACGGTCTCACCTACCTGCAGGAAATCATGCAGACGCGGCCCATGCCGGTGATCATCATGAGCTCGCTTTCAAAGGCGGGCTCGCACCAGGCGCTCGAGGCGCTGCGTCTGGGCGCGGTTGACGTGATAGGCAAACCCGGCGGCGCATACTCCTTCGGGGATCTTGGCCCGCAGTTGTGCGAAAAAATCAAGGCCGCCTCCGTCGCCCGCGTGGACCCGCGCAAAAATCCGCCATACACGGAACGCATCCAGCAAGGCGCCCCTGCGCCCGTTGCGCCCGCGCCGACACGGCACCCGACCCCGGTGGTATCGGTCTCCACCCCGGTGTTGCACGAAATGGCTCCCATCCGTCGCCACCATCCCAGACGCGTCATCCTCCTCGGGGCATCCACCGGCGGCACGGAGGCTCTGCGCGCCGTGCTCACCCGCTTGCCGGGCGACCTTCCAGGCATCGCCATCGTGCAGCATATTCCCGCCATATTCTCCAAGGCTTTTGCCGACCGGCTCAATGCGTTGTGCGCCTGCGAAGTCCGTGAGGCGGTGGACGGTGATCGACTGGTGCCGGGCCTCGCCCTGATCGCGCCGGGAAACTACCACCTACTCCTGCAATGGGATGGGGACGGTTATCGCGCCCGTCTGAACGCCGGGCCGCAAGTTTGGCACCAACGGCCGGCCGTGGATCTCCTTTTTCGTTCCGCGGCGGAATGTGCCGGCGCCTACGCCATCGCCGGCGTGCTCACCGGCATGGGCAAAGATGGCGGCGAGGGATTGCTGCGCCTGCGCGAAAAAGGGGCGGCAACATTTTCCCAGGACGAGGATAGCAGCATCGTTTACGGCATGCCGCGCGTCGCCTGGGAGTTGGGCGGATCACAACAGCAGGTTTCCCTCAATAAAATCGCCGCCCACCTGACCTTACTCGCGGACACGCCGGCCACACCTTCATTCGCGGCACCGCGTCTCTGACAGGCGCCCTTCCCGTGCGCCTCATGCGAATTTCACCAGCATCCGGCATCTTTCGCGTATAGTTGCGCCCGTGTGTGCCGATATTCAGTCCCTGAAACTCGACCTGCGCCTGCAAGCGCGGCCAGGGTCTCCCATCATGAACAACTCATCCAAACCCGCCCCGCCTCCGAGCATTCTCGCGGTAGATGATGAGCCCATGGTGTTGAACGCCCTCAAGGAAGTGCTCGAACGCGAAGGCTACAGCGTGACCGTCTCGTCCAGCCCGCTCAAAGCCCTGGAAATCCTTCGCAAAACCAGTTTCGACGTCATCATCTCCGACCAGAGAATGCCCGACATGCTCGGACTCGATTTCCTGATCGAGTCGAAAAAAATTCGTCCACTCGCATCGCGGATCCTGATCACCGCAGTGCTTTCCCTGCCCACCATCGTAGAGGCGATCAACCAAGGTGAAATTTTCCGTTTTGTGGCCAAACCGTGGTTGCGTGAGGAACTCACCACCACCGTCAAGAACGCTATCCACCGGTATCATCTTGTCAGCGAAAACGAGCTCTTGGCCGCGCAAATGCAGGAGCTGAACGCACGCCTCACCGTGGCCAACAGCACCCTCGCTGCCCAGGTCAAAAACCTGGAGGTGCAAAAAGCCGCGCTCGATCAGGCCAACCACGATCTTTCCAACAACTACGCGCACTCACTGGACCTCTGCCGTCGCATTCTCAGCACCTACGATCCCTACCTCGGCGACCAGACCAAGGCCATGGTCGAGATCGCGCACCGCATGGCTGAAACTCAACACTTCACCGAGACTGAGCGCCACGCGCTGCGCGCGGGTTCGTGGCTGTGCGACCTCGGACTCATCGGCATCCCTAGGGAGGCGTTGCGCGCCTTCCGCAACAACCCGGCCAAGCTTTCTGAAAGCGAACGTCAAAACATCCAAAGCCACCCCATCTACAGTCAGACGCTCGCCTCCTACGTCGACGAGAGTCCCGCCGTGGCCGAAACCATCCGCGCCCACCACGAGCGATTTGATGGCGAAGGTTATCCTGACGGGTTGAGTGCCCTCTCAATCCCTTGGACCGCCCGTTGCCTCGCCGTCGCAGTGCGGTTTGTGGAAAGCGGACTGCCCAAGGAGCAGGCCATTGAAGACATTCTGGCCGAATCAGGCAAAGCACTCGATCCTGAGGCCGTCCGCCTCTTCCTCAAGGTCACTCACCTGCTCCAGCTCCCGCGCCAGGTTAAGGAAATACTGCTGGATGAACTCCAGCCTGGTATGGTGCTCGCCAATGGACTCTACAGTCCGCACGGCCTGCTCCTCGTCGGCGAAGGCCAGACGCTCAGCGCGAGCACGATCGCGAAGATTTTGAATCACAATCTCATCAGTCCCATAAACCAGCAGTTGCTGGTTTATTCGTGATCCTCCGGCCTCCCGTTTTTCGAATTATGCCTAAGGGCTGGTCGTAAAGCCCGCCCATCACTTCATGGCCGGTTTCCCCACCCCCTCATCACTCTTCGTCCAACGCGTCGTCATCGGCGTCGGCGACCTGGCTGTGTCTAACAACAGCCAAGTGACGTTGAGCACCTACGCCCTGGGTTCCTGCGTGGCCGTCATCGCCTACGACCCGACGACCCGCGCCGGCGGCATCCTCCACCTCATGCTCCCGGACTCATCGCTGTCGCCCGACAAGGCCGCCAAGCAACCGGCGATGTTTGCCGACACGGGAGTTCCCTTGTTCTTGCGAGCCCTCGCGGGCGTAAAGGCGGAGTCCTCGCGCCTGCGCATCTTTCTTGCCGGCGGCGCGTGCGTGCTCAGCGGTCCGGACACTTTCAAAATTGGCGAGAGGAACGCTGCATCCGTAAAAACGCGCCTTTCGGCCGCCGGCCTGCGTATCACCGGTGACGACCTTGGAGGCACCGTCAACCGGACCGTCCACCTCGATCTCTCAAACGCGAGACTCTCGCTGAAGATGCCTAATCGCACCGACCAATATTCGCTGGCCTGAAAATCTCGGATGGGTCGTGTAAGGCCGTTATCCCTGCGCTTCGGCGGCCTGCACAAGCAACGTCATCTCCCTGTAATTTTCTCTGAGGAAAAATCCCTTCAGGTATTTACATGCCAAAAAGGCCTGGCGTTAAACGTCCGGCCTTTTGTCAAAAAAACACACTGACCTAAAGGGAAAACTAGGCTGCCACCGCATGGTGGGCGGCTGTCATCCCGCCCTCGGCGAGATCGGACGCGGCACCGTCGCTGCGACCGCCACGCGCCAGATGCGTGAAGGAAGCCGCCACGCCGCGCAGTCGGTCTGTCTGGCCGGAAAGCTCGGCCGCCGCCGCCGATGTTTCCTCGGCGAGCACGGCGTTGTTCTGGGTGAGCCGGTCGAGATCGCTGATGGACTTCGAAACCTGAAGGATTCCCTCGTTCTGTTCCTGCGAGGCGACGGCCGTCTGGGCGATCAACTCGTCAACTTCGCGCACACGCTCGGCGATTTCACCAAGATGGGCGGCCACCCTGCCGCTCAGATTCGTGCCTTCCGCACTGCTCCGGGTCGCATGTTCGATCTTGGAGGCGGTCTCGCGGGCCGCCTCTGCGCTGCGGGCCGCCAGGGCTCGCACTTCGTCCGCCACCACCGCGAAGCCCATGCCCGCCTCCCCGGCGCGGGCCGCCTCTACGGCGGCGTTAAGCGCAAGAATGTTGGTCTGAAAAGCGATCTGATCGATGGTCTTGATGATCACCGCAATGTCGGTGGAGGACTTCTGAATCGTGTCCATCGCCGTGCGAAGCTCGTTCATGCCGGCGGTGCCGGCGTCGGCGGCCTGGCGCGCACGGGAGGCGAGTGCTTTGGCATCGCGGGCGCGATCCGCGTTGGCGCGAGTGACGCCGGACATTTCCTCGAGCGCGGCCGCGCTGGTTTTCAGCGCGGCGGCCGACTGCGAGGCTCCGGCGGCAAGACCTTGGCTCGTCTGGCCAAACTGGACGGCGGCAGCGCTCACTCCGTCCGCCTCCTCGGTCAAATCACCCGAGAGCGAAAGCACCGGACGGATTACTCCGCGGCTCACGACAAGCCAGGCCGATACTCCTCCGACAAGCATCACAAATCCAAAAAAAATGAAGCCGTATGTGCGCTGCTGATGCGAGACGCTCCCGATTTCAGTGAGGGTGCCGCGCAGGTTATCGGCCAGGCCGACTTGCACTGCGGCGATCATGTCATGCGTTTCTTTGGCGGACGCACGAAAGGCGTCCATCTGGGTTTTTACGGCCGCGTTGGCCATGCCATGACTGGCGGCCGCCTTGAAAAGAAGCTCCGCATCGCGATGATAGGTCGCGACACGAAGCTTGGCGGCCGCAGGATCGAGCTTGCCGTTGCCGCCATCCTGCCGTGCGCCAATCCCCTCAAGCAGATGATCCACTTCATCAAGCTTGGCGTTCATGGCAGGCAGGATATCCGCATCACCCGTGAGCACCGCATCCTCGAACATCTTGGTCGCGTTTTCGTAGGCGAAAAGCGCCGTCTGCCCATCGAGCGCCAGCGGCACGGAGACGGAGGAGAGCTGCTCCAGCCTTTTTTCATCCCGCGTGCCCCGATAGGCATCCAACCCCATCGAAAGCGTGAACCCGGCCGCGATGATCGATACGCTGAACGCTATTTTTACGCCTAGACTGAATTGACGCTTCTTCATGATGAGGGTGGAGGCCGCTTACGAGTTACCTGGGGTTATTTTACGGTGAGCACCTTGACTGCACCGGTGACTGATGCGGCGGAAACGTAGCCGATGGCCCCCTGGGTCTTCGCCACGTAGGCGATGAGATCGACGTCGCTGGCCGCCTGCACGGGCATCATGCCCTTGCCGGAGAAGACCATTTTCTTCCAATACTTGTCGAACTGGTCGGCCGAGCGCTGGACGAAGTCGTGCATGATTTTCTCATGCGCTTCTCCCTGGGTAAGGACGGCGAGCTTGATGAGACCGCCACCGTCCCACTTGGTTTTGTTGCCGAGTAGGATCGCCTTGGCGGCCTCGGCAGAAATCGAGGCGTCGGCCCCGGCCGGATTGACGATGAACACAGCGTCATCGGCGCGGACCAAACCGGCGAATGACAGCAGGACCGTGAGCAATAGAGTTATGCGCAACATGACTTGAGTAGGTATATTGAAGTTGTGGATTGCGCGCGGCTCAGAAGCTCAACGTCGTTTTCACAACGAAGTAGTTCCATCTCTTGTCGGTGGCTCCGATGTTGGTATCGCCAGCCAAGCCCAGATTATTGATGCCTTCCATTGCATGGATCTCAGCTTTGACCAGCCACCAGGGCTGCAGCGCATAGCTAGCGGCAACGGCGATATCGTTATCGACGCCCTTGCCCTCAAAAAAACTGCGACCGTAATAAGTGCCAAAACCGAGTTTGTCGGTCGCCTGATAGGTCAGCTGCGCATACCACTCGTCTTCGGAAGTAACGCTGGAGCTGGAAAACAAGGGAATGAAAGACCGATTTCGGATCCTCTTGAATTCGGTCGTGGCGACCCACTTTCCTCGGGAATACTCTGCCGACACCACCTGAACATTATAATCGATATCGAGCGGCACCCCGATGACCGCTGCGATTTTGGGCAGCTCCTGATACGTGTAACCAAGCCGCAGACCGTCGACCGGGGTGTTCCACACCAACGAACCGCCATAAGTACTCTTGGGGTCTATCTTGGTCGCGCCGACGCCTTTCATGAGGGGCAGATTGCGGTCAAGCGGGTTAACCACGCCGCAATACAACTGGTAATCAAGGTTGCCGGCCTGCTTCAGGCCGACGTTGCCATAAACGGCAATACCATCATCCGAGGCGCTGATCGGTCGAAAGGTGCGGGTGTAGAAATTGAGAGGAAGCGACGCAAACGTGCGCACTTGGTCCAGATCCTGGACGTCGTTATAGAAACCAGCAGGCAGTTTGTTGCGCCCCACGCGCACGCCGAATTCCTGTCTGAACGAGTAGTCGAGATTGGCAAAATCCAAGATGAGCGCCTGATATCCGTCCAGTTCGTAGGCGTAGAGCTGTGCGCTCGTGCGCAGGCCGTTCTCAAAACGATAGGTGCCGTTTACGATCAGCTCCTTTTGGATCACATCGACCTTTTTGTCGGTGGAACCGTAGTAGTTGTATTTGTCGGAATAGGCGGCGGTGCCGCTCAGAGAGCCGTGGATCGCCACGCCTCCCATATCAACGGCCGCGAGTTTCGCCGCAGGAGCGGCCAGGAGGCATGCGATTAGCAAAGGACGCAAAGACAGGGTATGTTTTGTAGAATGCATGGAGTTTGGAATGGTGTCCGTGTTTATTTCGACCCGCAGGGAGGGAACTTGAGAAATTCTCAGAAAACTTCCGTCAGAAGTTTTACCAAACGGGCGAAAGCGTGCAGAGCCTCAGAACGACAGCGTCCCATCCTTGAGCTTCTCGGGGAGCATGCGCTCAGCGCGCGCCAACACCTCGGGCATGGCGGCCTCAAGCCGCTCCACCGTAAAGCCAGCCTTCAAAAGCTGAACGGAATTTAACTCAAAAAGAAACCCGTCCTCGGCCACGCCCGCGCCGATTGACACGGCGATAAATTTCGCCGCATGAACGTGGACCAACAGCGGCATGAATTCGGCCGATGCCGATTCAACCGGCGAATTATAACTGGCCACGGCGACCAGGTTCTCAGGGAAATTCCAACGCTTGAGCAGCTCCGCGCCCACGGTTGCGTAGGTGTAGCCTAGGACGGCCTGTTCGGCGGCGATCCAGGCGATGTTATCCTCACGCTGGCGCATGCGAATCGCATCGAAGTGCGCCGCGCAGGAATAGGCCAGCGCCAGCTTCCCGATATCGCCCACCAGTCCGGCCGTGTAAGCCGTGGAGGGATCCACCTGACCCGATTCTTTCGCGAGATATTCGGCTGCCAATCCCGTGATCAAGGAACACCGGAAAAAATCGCCCGATTCCCACCGGTAGCCGTTTACAGGAGTGTTCATCCAACGGCCCGTCAACGCCAGCGCCGCCAAACGGTAGATCTCACGCTGGCCCAGACGCTGGATCGCTTCCTCCAAATTGTCGACGCTGCTATGTCCCGCGGCAAAATAGGCGGAGTTCGCGAGGCGAAGTGTCGCCGCCGCCAGCGCAGGATCGAGCTTTATGACCGCCTCCAGCTCATGGACTGCGACATCCTCACGAGAAAGCACCGTGATCATGCGCGGCAATAATACCGGGGAGCACGGCAGGCCGAGAGCCTTGGTGCAAACTTGGTCAAGCGAAGGTATCATGATGTCAGGCCGCGAAAAGAGAGCTGGTGTCCAGGATGAGCGCGATGTGGCCATCCCCAAGAATGGCCCCGCCGGCGATGCCGGGAAGATTGGCGAGGAAACCGCCGAGATTTTTGATCACGACCTCCTGCTTGCTCACCATTTCGTCCACCATGAGCGCGACCAACCGGTCGCCATATTCGACGATGACGATGATGCCTTCACATGGATTTTCGATGGCGCCGGGGATGTTGAATTTACGGTGCAAGCGGTGGATCGGCACGATGCGTCCGCGATGATCCAGAACCTCGCCCCGGCCCTGCACGATCGTGAGGGCCTCTCGCGCGGGGCGCAGCGCCACCTGCACGCTCGTGGTCGGCAGGATGAAACGATCCTGCGCTACGCGCACCACGAGACCGTCGATAATGGCCATGGTCAGCGGCAGTTTGATGCGGAAGACCGTGCCTTTGCCCACCTCGGTCTCGATCTCGACCTTGCCACGGAGCTTTTCGATGTTGCGCCGCACGACGTCCATGCCGACGCCGCGGCCAGACACAGCCGTGACTTTTGCGGCGGTGGAAAAACCCGGGGCAAAGATGAGCTGCAAAATCTCGTCGCGTGAAATCACGGCGTCGGCCGCAACCATGCCTTTTTCAACGGCTTTCTGAAGGATGCGCACGTGATCGATACCGCGCCCGTCATCCCTGAGTTCGATGATGATGTGCGAGCCCTGATGATAGGCTTTCAACGAGAGCTCGCCGATCTCTGGCTTGCCGGCCGCCACGCGGACCTCGGGCAGCTCCAAGCCATGATCGAGAGAGTTGCGCACCATGTGCACGAGCGGATCGGAAATCTCCTCGGCCACGGTGCGATCCACCTCGGTATCGTCGCCTATGGTTGAGAAATTGACCTTCTTGCCGAAGTCGCGCGAAAGGTCGCGGGCGAGACGCTCCATTTTTTGGAACGTGGGCTTGATCGGCATCAGCCGGAGCGACATCGCGCTGTGCTGAAGTTCCTTCGTGATGCGGCCGAGCTGCGCGATGTTGCGGGCCAGCGGTGTGTTCGCATCGCCCAGAACACGTCCGGACTCGCTGATCTGGCTCTGCACGATCACGAGTTCGCCCACGACATTCATGAGCGAATCGAGCTTCTCCGTATTGACGCGCACGGTGCTGGACGAACCCGCGCCCTTCGCCTCGCCCGTCGAAGCAGCGGCGTGAACCGGAGCCGCGGGCACAACTGCACCCGCAACGGCGGATGCGGGGACTGCGACCGGCGCACTTTTTTCGGGTGCGGGCGCGAGAGGAACAGGCGTTGAGGCGGGCTCGGGTGTCTTTTCCGGATTGGCCGCCAACGCCTTCACCTTTCGCATGAGATGACCAACCGGCACGACGGTTGACGGCAGCTTGCCCTGTTCGAGCGCGACCGTGATCTGAGCCACCATGGTCTGCACAGCGTCGCGGCTTTCCAGAATCGCGGTGATGATGGTCGGGTTGAGCCGCAGCTTTCCGGTGCGGGCCAGATCGAGCAGCGACTCCACCTCATGGGTGAGCGTGTGCATCGGCGTGAGCTGCAGGAAACCGGAAACACCCTTGATCGTATGGAAAGAGCGAAAAATCTGATTCAGGGCGTCACGGTCGTCAGGTTTGTCGTCGAGGATGAGCAACGACGATTCGATCTGTGAAAGATGATCGATCGCCTCGGCGTGAAATTCCGCGAGGAGCTCGGCATTCTCCTTGAGATTCAGATCGAGCAAACACTCGACGATCACAGGCCCATCCTGCTCGGCGGGAAGTGCCATCGACACGGCGGCGGGCTTGGATTCAGCGATATGTGACCATACCGGCAGCGGGCGGTTTTGTTGCACCGCCAGCAAGGCCGGCCCCAGCCAGCTCACTAGCCGGCGCAACCCATTCAGCGACTCCTCGTCAAACGGCCTCGCCGTATCGAGCAACCCATCCAGTTTCTTCCTCAGTTCGACGATCGGCTCGTGAAGCGAGGCATCCGCGAGGGTCGCATCCGCCATGTCGGACAGCAGGCTGTAGGCGGGGATGAGTCCCTCGTCTCCGCCCGTCTGAGCAAGGATGGATTCGCTGGCGAGACGGTTGAACGCCTCTTCCAGCATTTGGTGGCTTTCGGTAGAAATAGACATGGGGCCGGTAAACGGGTGGAGCTCACTACTTCGACGCTTTCGCGTGAAAGTTTAGATATTCTGCTGAGGGCCTCCGGATTCGCGCCGCGCGCCGCTCAAGTTTCGCTCACCTGTGCCGTAAGAACCCGTGATCACCCGTTTATTATGTCCACCCTCCAAGTCGCCCCCGCCTCCGCCCAAGCCGGCAAATACCTGACCGTCGTGCTCGACAACGAAGCCTATGGCATCGCCGTCCTCAAAGTCCGCGAAATCATTCGCCTTCAAAAAATCACCCCCGTTCCCCAGATGCCCGACTTCGTGAAGGGCGTCATCAACCTGCGCGGTCGCGTCATCCCCGTGATCGACCTCCGCCTGAAATTCGGCCTCAAGGCGGAATTCGCCGAGCGCACGTGCATCGTCGTCGTTCAGGTCAAGATATCCGACGAGACCACCGTGCAGATGGGGCTGATCGTCGATACCGTGGAGGAGGTCGTCACCCTCGCCGCCAACGAAATCGAACCGACCCCCGACTTCGGCACGCGCATCGACACGAGCTACCTTCTCGGCATGGCCAAGATCAAAGGCGTCGTCAAAACCCTCCTCGACATCGACCGCGTCGTCTCGCCCGACACGGTTCAGGCCATCGTGCAGACTGCCTAAACACCACGGCGTAATCATAACTGCTGCCCCATGAAAAAATGGACCATCGGAAAACGCATCGCCGCCGACTTTGCGGTCATGCTACTCATCACCACGCTCATCGGCGGTTTCGCCTATTCACGACTGTTTCTCATCCAGAAAAATGCCACCTCGCTGACCACGGACAGCCTGCCCGCCGTCATCATTCTGGGAGATATTAGGGCAAAGTCATTTGAACGCTATACCCTGATCGAAAAACATATACTGAGCACCGATGATGCCGAAATAGTGGCCACCGAGCAAACACTGCTGGAGACGTCCGCTGAAATTTCAAGACGGCTCAAGGACTATGAGCCCACGATTCACACGACTGAAGATCGTGTGCTCTACGAGACGGACCTCGCCACTCGCGAAGTTTACGGAAAAGGACTGGAGGAGGTTCTCGTCCTCAGTCGTGCCAATAAAAAACAAGAGGCATTCGCCCTTTTGAAATCAACGGTGGATCCCTCCTTCAAAAAATACAACGACGCGATCAAAGCCCACGTGGAATGGAACACTCAAAACGGCCTCCATTTCGGAGATCATATCACCAACGACATAGATCACTCGAAAAAATTCATTCTGACAGGCATTCTGGCTGCCATCTTCGTCGCCAGCGGAATTGGCTTTGTCACCACTCGCACAGTCAATCGCCACCTGCGCACCACCAGCGACGCGCTTGAATCCGGCGCCGACCAGGTGACCGCCGCCGCCGGCCAGGTCTCCGCCTCCAGCCAGTCCCTCGCCGAAGGCGCCAGCGAACAGGCCGCCAGCCTTGAGGAAACCAGTGCTTCACTTGAAGAACTCTCCAGCATGACCAAGCGCAACGCCGAGAGCGCCCAGGAAGCCAAGGTCCTCTCCAACCAGACGCGTGCCGCCGCCGAAATCGGGGCCGTGGACATGGAGGCGATGAAAACCGCCATGGACGACATCAAGTCCTCGTCCAACGACATCGCCAAGATCATCAAGTCCATCGACGAGATCGCCTTTCAGACCAACATCCTCGCCCTCAACGCCGCGGTCGAGGCCGCCCGCGCCGGCGAAGCCGGCATGGGCTTCGCCGTAGTCGCCGAGGAAGTTCGCAACCTCGCCCAGCGCTCCGCCCAGTCCGCCAAAGAAACCGCCGCCAAGATCGAGGTGGCCATCAGCAAGAGTGAACATGGCGTGCGCATCTCCTCAAAAGTCGCCCTGTCACTCGGTGAAATCTTGGAAAAAGCCCGGCAAGTTGACACGCTCGTCGCCGAGATCGCCACCGCCTCCGGCGAACAAAACCAAGGGTTGAGTCAGTTGAATACCGCCGTCGGCCAGATGGACAAGGTCACTCAGGCCAACGCCAGCAACGCCGAGGAAACCGCCGACGCCGCTAAAGAGCTCAACGCCCAGTCGCAGGTCATGCGTGAAAACGTCGCCGAACTCACAAAGCTGATCGGCAGCCGTCAATCCGCAGGTGCAACCGTCTCCAAGGCCCCCGCGTCGGTCACGGCGCGGACAGACAAGAAAATGCCCGCACCCAAACCGGCGGCGAAAGCGGCCAAGACCTTCGCCCCGTTGAAATCCCACCGCCAGGATTTCCATGCGGTCGAACCCGGCGTAATCGGTCATGGCGTCGACAGCTTCAGGGACGTTTAACTCCACTCAAAAAAGAGACGCATAACAACGGCCCGCCTCTTTCAGAAGGCGGGCCGTTGTTGTTTTAGAGCATTTCAAATAAAGTTATAGCCGCAAAAGTCCCAAGGGAAGATCCTAGCCGACAAGCCTGAAGACATCGGATTTCTTACAAAAAATAACGAAGGAAACGAAGTTTCAAACCACCCAAGACCCTCTTTTTCTTCGTCACCTTCGTTTTCTTCCGGAAAATTTTCCGGCGCAATTTCCCTCAAAATAAAACCGGCTACAGTTCAATTTGAAATGCTCTGACACATCTTAAAAAGCCGTGGCCACTTGGCAGCGATATACGCGGAGACATGCCGCTACGGGATGAGGCCTCACACAGGATAACCCGTCCTCGCTCCCTCACACCATAAAGGCATCCCTCATCTGGCACCGCGACTTCAGGCGCTCTCACAAGCCTCGAATCGCGAGAACGCCCCGCGCAGGGCGTCCACCGTCAGCGGCTTTGACAGATAATCGTTCATGCCTGCGTCGAGGCATTTCTCCCGGTCTTGCGGCAGCACGCTGGCCGTCAGTGCGACGATCCACGGCTGGTGGGCCGCATCGAACTCCGTCCGGATGACGCGGGATGCTTCCAATCCGTCCATCTCCGGCATGTGCCAATCCATGAAGACGATTTCGTAGTCGCGGTTGCGGAGCGCATCGAGGGCTTCGAGGCCGTTGCGCGCCATGTCGGCGCGCTGGCCCAGCTTGGCCAGCATCGTCACGACGATCTGCCGATTCAGGCGTTCGTCATCGACGACGAGGATCCGTGCCAGCGCGGAACGCACCACGGCCTTCACCGGCTCCACCGGCGCCGCCGCCGCCGCGGCCTGGCCGACGATGATCGTAAAGCTGAAGACCGAACCGCACCCCACCGCGCTTTCCACCTGAACCTCGCCATCCATCAACTCCGTCAGCCGCCGGCAGATCGCCAGGCCCAGCCCCGTGCCGCCAAACCGCCGCTGAGTGGAGGCGTCGAGCTGGCTGAACGGCTTGAACAACAGGTTCTGTTTTTCATGAGGGATGCCGATGCCCGTGTCCCGCACCGAAAACTGCACCCGCAGTTTTCCTTCCGCGCCGTAAGGCAGGAGTCCCACGCTCACCTCGACCTCGCCGCGCTGGGTAAACTTGATCGCGTTGCTCACGAAGTTTGAGAGCACCTGGCGGATGCGGCCCGCATCACCGCGCAACAGCTCGGGCATCTCCGGAGCGATCCGCATTTTGAGATGCAGACGCCGCGCCTGCGCCTTCCCGTAGAAAAGCTGGAGCGTCTCGCGCACACAATGCGCCGGACTGAACGGAAGATTCTCGAGGGTGAGCTGCCCCGACTCGATCTTGGCGAAATCCAGCACGTCGTTGAGCATCGCCAGCAGGTTGTTGCCCGAGGAGCGGATCGTCTCGATCGAGCTGCGCTGCGCCGAGGTGAGTTCGTCCTCCAGCAACAGGTCCGCCATGCCCATCACGCCATTGAGCGGCGTGCGGATTTCGTGACTCATCATCGCCAGGAAATTCCCCTTGGCCTCGTTGGCCGCCTCGGCGCGCAAAGTCATCGCGTTGGCACGGTCTATCGCGTCATGCAGTTTATGATTAGCCGACTCCATCTGGGCCTGGGTGATGCGCAGGCTTTCCTCGATCCGGCGCTGCTCGCGGATCTCGTTGGCCATCTGCCTCTGCGTTGCCATGAGAATGCTACTGCTTTGCTGCGCCATCGCCTCGAACCGCTCGGCACGGCTGTTGGCCCTCGCGGTTTTATCGCGCTGATCGTGCCAATGCAGCCGCCAGCGGTTGCGCGCGATCAACTGATGCCTCAGCCGCACACAATACCAAGCCATCACCAGCGCCTGCGACAAAACAAGCGCCTCAAAAATAAAAAAACGGCTGTGCCCGGCGACGTCCGACAGCGCGGGCGCCAGCATGAGCACTGCAGCCGACAGCACGATCTTCCAGTCGGCATAAATCACCAGCAGCATGATCCCCGTAAAAAAAAATCCCCGCGCATCCCGCAATCCCTCCAGCTGCACGATGTGCAGCCACGCAAAGCCCGTCACGGCGACGGCGGCGGTCACGCGAGTTATCTTAGCCCCCGGATAAAATCGGGACACCACGCAAAAAACGCCCCAGATCAAAGGCGCCAGGGTGGCTGCGAGCAACCAGGTGCCTTCAACCGATGCCAGCACCCACGCCAGCACGACATGCAGGGCAAGCGCCCAACGTATACGGCTATCCGCGCGACGCCGGTAGGGCAAAAGCGGAGCATCCGCAAAGGGCTTCGGGCCTTTGCGGACCCACGGCAGAAGGGCAAATGGGTGCCATCGCTGTAACATGTAAACCCACCTTATCGACACCGGCGGCTGAGACTTAAGGACTGGATATCTCCGAGCGGGTGGCTGCCAGATCGAGTTGTTTTCTCAAGATTTTACCCAGTTCGCTCAGATTGCAGGGCTTGGTCACGATCACGAGCTCCGGATCCTTTTCCAGCTCGGCGACCATTTCGTGTGGCACGTGTCCGCTCACGATAATGATACGCGTCGTGGGCCGCGTGCGTGCGATCAGATTACGCACCTGTAAGCCGCTCACTTCGGGCAAGTTCAAGTCCAGCAAGACGGCGTCAAGCGGCTCCGTCCGGTTGAGCAAAAACTCCACCGCCTCGGCCCCATTGCCGGCACAGGTCACCTGATAACCCGCCTCGGAAAATGCCGCCTCAAACATGCGGCGCACGCCCGGCTCGTCCTCCACTACCAGCAACGTTTCCTTGCCGGGCGGGATCGCCGCCGAGGTGTTGGCGCGCCTCGCCACCGCCAGCGAGGTGGCCTCATCGGCCGCCGGCAATGGCAGGTAAACCGAGAATGTCGTGCCCATGCCGACCGTGCTTTTCACATCAATCAGGCCGCCATGGCCCGTGATGATCCCGAAGACGACGGCGAGGCCGAGACCGGTGCCGCTATTCTTTTCCTTGGTCGTGAAAAAGGGCTCAAAAATACGTGCCTGAACCTCGGGCGACATGCCCTGTCCCGTATCCGTCACCTCGAGGCATGCGTAGCTGGTGCCAGCATCGGCCCCGAGCAACGCGATACTGGCGCCCGGCTGGACCCTCGTGCGGACACGGATTTGACCGCCGTCGGGCATGGCGTCGCGGGCATTTACGCAGAGATTCATGATCACCTGCTGGATTTTATTATCGTCGCCCGTCACGTGCGGCATGTTGGACTCCAGCTCAAAGACAAAACTGATGAAGCGCGGGAATGTTTCCATGAACAACCCGCCGAGCTCCTCGATGAGATGGTTTAAATCAAACGGCTTGATCGACTCCTCATGCTTGCGGCTGAACGCCAGGATCTGGCGCACCAGACCGGTCGCGCGTTCGGTGGCCGCGTGAATCTCGCCGAAATAGCGGGGCACCACACTGCTTGGGTCGCACTTCATCATCCCCAGTTCACAGAAGCCCTTGATGACCGCCAGGAGGTTGTTGAAATCGTGGGAGATGCCGCCGGCCAGCGTGCCCAGGCACTCCATTTTTTGCGCCTGCCTCAGTTGTTTCTCCAACAGCTTCCGGTCCGTGATATCTTCGCGCAGGCACAGCAAATGAGTGATGACATCGTCATGATCGCGGATGGATGTGACCCGCACTGCCTCCCACACCTCGCGGCCCGATTTGGTGCGGGCGCACAACTCCCCGCGCCAGGTGTCGCCTCCGCGCACGGCCTGGAGAAACGCGACGTAGCTTTCCTCGGAAGTGAAGCCCGCCCGCAACAACTCGATGCGCCCTTCAAAAATCTCTTCCAGCGTGTAGCCGCTCACCTGGGTGTAACGCGGGTTCACATACTCGACGCGCCCGTCGGGCATCGTGAGCACGACCGAGAGCGGCGACTGCTCGACGATGCTGGCGAGCTTGTGGAAATGCTCCTCGGCGAGTCGCCTCTTCGTCACATCACGGCCAACCGCGCGCCGTGCATAAACGGCTCCGTTTTCATCGCGCAACACGAGCTCCTCCCAGCTTAGCCAACGCCAGCCCTGGGCCGTCTGCCAGCGATGTTCGTGGGTGGCGCGATAAGGAGGACGCTCCAGCATCGCGACGGACGCACGCCATCCGTCCACGTCGTCGGGATGCAGCAACGCCACCGGGTCCCAGCCGGCCCAATTCGCGGCGGCCACGCCAAACTTCCGACCGAAGGCGGAGTTCACCGCCAGCACACGGCCGTCCATCGCACACACGAGGACCAGTTCCACGCTTTCGCTCCAGGGCGCGACCAGGTGATCGTTCGGCCCGATGGCATCTCCCGGGATTAGCGTTACCAAATGAAGCGTGTCGCGGCGGTTTTTCCCGACGAGCGTCTGCGTGCGGGTGGAGAAGCTCATCATCTCGGGATATTCAACATCATCCCAAATCCGCCCGATGATATCCTGCACAGAATGCCCAAGCAGCGCCGCCGCCTGCTCGCTCACGCGACGCACCCGGCGCCGGTCATCAAGCATGACCAGGGCATCCTGACTTTCTGGAACCATGATCATGGGCTGGTCACATGCAGTTTAGGCTCCGCTCAAATGAGCCCGTTGAGCATGCCGGGCAGACGCTGGAGACTGTTGGCGATGGCCGCGCGGGCGATGCGCGTTTCCTTCTCGCCGTCGCCGTAGAGGATTTTCCAGCCCGGCAGCTCTACCCAGGCATCGGCCTTGATGGGGACGATTTTTTCAAAACCGCCCGGGATGCCCGAATAACGCACCAGATGGTCGGCGATCTGAACCGCCGCCGCGTAAAACATGTTTTCCGCCGCCTTCTCCGGCGTGTTATGAAACAGCACGGCATCGGTGATTTCGACGGCGAGTTGATGGCGCTTGAGATAGTAGCCGCCGATCCTCGCGTGGTCCCAGCCGATCAATTCGCGTTCGCGCATGCACACGGCCTCGGTGTTTTCATAGCATTCATCGACGATCAGCCCGAATTCCTTCGAGAACGCCGAGGCCATGACGACCTTCCCGACATTGCTGAGCAAACCCACGATGTAGTCGGTGTCGTCATCGATGAGCAGCGTGGTAGTCGCGAGAATCTCCCGCGTCATGATGGCCGATCCGATGGAGTGTTTCCACAAATCGCGCCACGGCAGGCGAAGCGGCGACGAGGTGATTTTCTCCATCTCTTCGATCACCGGCGTGGCCAGCGACAACTCGCGAATCTGCCGCAACCCCAGATAAAAAACAGCCTCCTCGATGTTGTTCACCTTGGCGGTGAGCCCGAAGTAAACGCTGTTTACCATGCGCAGAAGGCGCGCCGTCAGCGAAGGATCGCGCCGGATGATCTCGGCGATCTGCGCGTTAACGCTCTGCTCGGAATTCACCAGACCGGCGAGAGCCCGGTTGATGCTTTGCAGCGAAGCCAGCTTCGGGCACGCGTCGATGCGGCGCATGATATCCGCATCGCTGTAGGGCAAGGGCGACAACTGGGATAGGGAAGTGCTTAAGGTCATGACCATGAAATAGGCATCCGCTCCGCCCTGATGAACCAACCAGCGGAAACAAAATGGTCTCTCTTTAACGGCTCGCCGCTTCCCGAAGTTTAGGCGGATTTCCGCAGTCTTTCCCCATCCCGGCAGTTTTTGCCGTCGTCACCGATCATACAGTCGGCCCGCCTTTTCAGCCAGGCGATACCCTTAAAATAAAATTTTAAAATATTAATATTTAATAACTTAAAAACCAATAAATCCCCATGGCTCACCTACTGCTAAGAAAATGCGTCACCCCGCCCCCGCCAACATCGCGGCAGTATCATCCCCGTTCCATGAATCCGGCCAAGTTTACCAAACTGCTCCAAGAAGCGATCGCCCACCACCTAGCCGGACGGCTCACCGAAGCCGACACCCTTTACGCCGACGTGCTGCGCGTCGCCCCAAAAAACTTCCAAGCACTCCACCTGCGCGGCGCCTTGGCCTTTCAGCGCGGCACCCACACCAAAGCCGTCGGCCTGTTGACCCGCGCGTTGAAAGAACAACCACGCTCCTCTCCCACCTTGATGTGTCTTGGCCTCGCCGAGTCCGCAGTTGGTGATCGCGTGGCCGCCGAAAAACACCTCCGCGCCGCCCTCTCCGCCGACCCCAAAAATGCCGAAGCCTGGGTGAACCTCGGCGCGCTCCTGATCATCACTGATCGCCTGCCGGAAGGCGTCGCCTGCTACGAAAAATCCATCGCGATCAAGCCCGACTACGTTGACGGCATCGCCGGTCTCGGCTCCGCGCTTCTGCTGCTCGGTCGCGCCGAAGAAAGCGCCGCCGCGCACACCCGCGTGCTCACCTTGGATCCCCAGCACCCGCTCGCGCACTTCTGCCGAGCCCAGGCATTACTCGCCTGCAACCGCGTCAACGAAGCCCTCGCCGATTTCGACATCCAGCTCGCGCGCAATCCCGATCACCACGAGTCCCGCAGCTACCGCCTTCTTCTGCGCAACTACCTCGACACCGTAACGACCGAACAGCTCTACGCCGAGCACCGCCAGTTCGGCCAGCGCGTCGAAGGCGCCCTCCCGCCACTCACTCACCGCGCCTTCGTCACCTCCGACTCCTCCCCCGACCGCCGCCTACGCGTCGCTTTCCTCTCTCCCGATCTTCGCAACCACTCCGTCGCCTACTTCCTCGAACCTCTTCTCCGCCATCTCGACCGCGAGCAATTCGAGATTTTCCTCTATCACGACCACTTCACCGTCGACGCCACCAGCGCACGTCTCCGCTCCCTCTCTTCCCTTTGGCGCAACTTCGTCGGCCTTCCCCACTCCTCCGTCGAAGCCCTGATCCGCTCCGACGCCCCCGACATCCTCGTCGATCTCGCCGGTCACACCGGTTTCAACCGCCTCCCCCTCTTCGCACGCCGCCTCGCCCCCGTTCAGCTCAGTTACCTCGGCTACCCCAACACCTCCGGCCTCGCCGCCATGGACTTCCGTTTCACCGATCCCATCGCCGACCCAAAAGGCCTCCCCGACCGCCTCCACTCAGAAAAACTCATCCGCTTCTCCTCCTCCGCCTGGGCCTACGATCCGCCTCCTTCCGCACCACCCGTTTCGCCTCCTCCTTTCTCCTCTTCCTCCCTCCCTTTTGCTTTCGGCTCCTTCAACGCCCCCGCCAAACTCTCCGACTCCACCTTGCAACTCTGGAGCCGCGTCTTGGCCGCTGTGCCCGACTCCCGCTTGGTTCTAAAAGGCCACGGCCTCACCGATTCGGAAGTCGCTTCCAACCTCCGCCAACGCCTCGCCCAGCTCGACATCTCCGCCGACCGCCTCGTCCTCCTCGCCCGCACCGCCACGCTCGCCGAACACCTCGCCGCCTACGGCGAGATCGACGTCGCCCTCGATCCGTTCCCCTACAACGGCACCACCACCACCTGCGAAGCCCTCTGGATGGGCCGCCCCGTCATCACTCTCGCCGGCGACCGCCACGCCTCCCGCGTCGGCGCCTCTCTCCTCTCCTCCATCGGTCACCCCGAATGGATCGCCCATTCCCACGACGACTACCTCCGCATCGCCCAATCCCTCGCCTCCGATCCCTCCCAACTCTCCTCCCTCTCCGCCTCCCTCCGCGACGACCTCCGCTCCTCCCC
>JAHFTG010000282.1 GCA_023269455.1 Opitutaceae bacterium
GGTGGAGGAATGTGAATAAGTTTTTCGGCCAAAATTCGGGATTTACAGAGGAGTTATCTTGACTGGAGTGGGATAAAATGGGTTGAAATGGGGCGTTTTGGGGGACTTGGCGGTTCCTCGTATTTTAATGGCCCAAATCGGCACAGCTTCCTACACCGGTCTTTTCCGGCATGCACTCGATGATAAAAATCGTGTAACGATCCCGTCTGCATGGCGTTCTGCGCACGATGAGGGAGAGCAGTTCCTCGCGACTCCACATCCGGACGGCTACATCGCCATCCTGCCTCCTTCGGAAGTCGCCAAACTCCGTGCGAAAATCGAAGCCATCGCATTGTCAGATGGTTCGGCCCAAGATTTTGCCGCTCGTTTCTTTTCCCAGACGCAGACCCTCGGCTTCGACAAGCAGGGTCGCATCATGCTGAGCGGCGATCTGCTCACGCATGCCGGCATCTCCAAGGACGCCGTGCTCGTGGGCTCGCTCACGAAATTCAGTCTCTACAGCCCCGACCGCTGGAGTCGGGTGGAGCAGCGGACCGCCGGGGAGAACTTCGGCGATCTCATGCGCCGCATCGGAATATAAGCCATGCGCCAAAATCTCCCGATTCTTCCGATCCGTTCGCTGGCCCTGCCAGCCCGACTCGGACGCCGCCAGCGTATCCTCGGGCCTTCATCCGCCGCCTTGGCCGCGCGCGCTCGTTTTGAGCAAAGCAACCTCGCCGTCGCCTTGGCCGCCCGTCCGGTCTGGTTGCGCGGCCCGCTCTTTCTTTTTCCGTGTTCGCAGCCGTCGTCCGCCATCGCGCGCCGTCATGCAGCCTGAGGCCGCCATCGTTCCCATGACGTCCGGCCACCAACCCGTTTTGCTCCGCGAGACGCTCGCCCTGCTCGCCCCCCGGGTCGGCGGTCGCTACCTCGACGCGACCTTTGGCGGCGGCGGCCACACGCGCGCGATTCTCTCTGCTGCTTCTGGTGTAAATGTCGTCGCCCTTGACCGCGATCCCGCCGCCTACGCGCGAGCCGAGTCGCTTCGTGTTGAATTCGAAGGCTGCTTCGTGCTGATCGACCGCGATTTCGGCAGCCTCGGCGAACTGCCGGCGGACGGCTTCGACGGCATTCTCTTTGATCTGGGCGTATCGTCGTTTCAACTCGACGACGTCGAGCGCGGCTTCTCGTTTCGCAACGACGCCCCGGCCGACATGCGCATGGACCCTCGCGCCGGTGTGCCCGCCTCGCTCTGGCTGGAGACGTCCACCGAGGAGATGCTCGTCCGCGCCGTGCGCGACTACGGTGAGGAAAAAAACTGGCGCCACGTCGTGCGCGCGCTCGTGGCTGCCCGCGGCACCGGCAAGCTCGCCCGCACCGCTTCTCTGGCGATGTTGATTTCCGAGGCGATCCCGCCGCGCGACCGCTTTACCTCGAAAATCCATCCTGCGACCCGCGCCTTCCAAGGCATCCGCATCGCGGTGAACGACGAACTCGGTGCCATCGAGCGTGCGCTGCCCGCCGCCTTTGCCCGGCTCAATCGGGGCGGCGTGCTCGCGGTCATCAGCTTTCATTCGCTGGAAGACCGGATCGCCAAGCAATTTTTCCGCCGCCTTTGCGGCCAGTCCGAGGGTTTCGACGATCACCGTCCGCAAGATCTCCGCGAGAAATCCGCCGAGCCGCTCACGCGCGGTCCGGTCACTCCGACCGACGCCGAAATCGCCGCCAATCCCCGCAGCCGTTCCTCCAAGCTCCGCGCCATCAAAAAACTTTAACCACACCCGCGCCCAGAAATTTTCTCCAACGCCGTCCGACCATGAACAAGACCGACACCAACGCCTTTGTGAACCAGCTCCTCGTTTATACGCTGGTGATGATCTGCTTCAGCGGATCCATCGGCCTCGGCACGGTCTGGCTGCGCCACCAGATTTCCGTCACGGCCAACAACACCAAGCAGCTCGAGCAGCGCATCACCGAGGACGAGCGCCACATGGCCGAGCTCAACACCCAGATCACCGAGGAGCAGACGATCACGGTGCTCAACCGTCGCAACGTCGCGTGGAATCTCGGTCTTGTGCAGCCGCGTGAGCCGCAGGTCGTGCGGGTGAACGAATCCGCCGAGCAGCGTCTCGCTTCGCGTAACAATGCCGAGGTCTTCGCCTCCGAAGCCGCGTCCGTCACTCCCGTGCGTTTCCGCCTTTCCGGCAGCTATCCCTGATCTCGATGTCCAAGGGCTTCGCCTCCAACTACCGCATTGTTCTGCTGGGCCTCGGGGTCATCGGCAGCTTTGGCTGCGTGGGCCTGCGTCTGGTCGATCTGCACGTGCTGGATCGCGACAAGCTGGTGAGCTACGTTGATCGCGCCCGCCGTCAGATCACCGTCGAGACCGCCCGCCGCGGTGACATCCTCGACACGCGTGGCGACACGCTCGCCACCTCGCGCTCGCTCATCGTTCTCGGTGTCGATCCGCAGGCCCTGCGCAAAGAAGACGAGGCCAAGTGGCCCCAGCTCGCCAAGCTGCTGAACGAGTCGCTCGACGATCTCACGAAAGTCTTCAACACCAAGACGCGCGCCGCCGCGCCTGACGACAAGAGCGAGGAAGACCGCCAAATCCGCTGGGCCAAGCTGAGCGAAGAAGTCGAGGAGTCCACCTACGACCAGATCACGAAGCTCGATATCAAAGGGGTTTACGGTCACCGCACTTTCCGCCGCGCCTATCCGCACGACTCGATGGCGGCCCACCTCATCGGTTACGTTAACAAAGAAGGCCAGGCCGCCGCGGGCATCGAGAATTACGCCGATTTTTATCTGCGCGGGCAGGATGGTTGGTGCGAATCCGAGAAGGACGGTTTGCGCCGCGAACTCGCCCAGTTCCGCAGCCGTGATGTCAGCGCGACCTCGGGTTATTCCGTCGTGTTGTCCATCGATTCCGCCGTGCAGCACATCGTGGAGCAGGAGATCGGCGAGATCGTCAAAAAATTCAATCCCGCCAAGGTCTCCGTCATCGTGAGCGAGCCCAACACGGGCTTCATCCTGGCGATGGCCAACTACCCGACGTATAATCTCAACGAGTATAATACGCTCGGCAAGGAGCAGATGGGCAGCATGCGCAACATCTCGATCACCGACGTGCTCGACCCCGGCTCGACCTTCAAGATCGTCTCCATTTCCGGCGCGTTGAACGAGGGCCTCGCGACGCCCGCCACTCGTTTCAACTGCTCGATCGACTCCATCGATTACAAGGGCAAGCCGCGCCGTTTCATGCGCGACGACCATGTATTCGACCACCCACTTTCGGTCGCGGAGGTCATCAGTCATTCCAGCAACGTCGGTGCGGCCCAGCTCGGCATGCTGCTAGGCGAGGACGGCGTCTATCGTTATGCGCGTGCCTTCGGTTTCGGTGAGAAGAGCGGTTTCCCTTTTGGTGGCGAAGTCTCCGGTTTCCTTAACACGCCGGACAAGTGGAGCGGCGTG
>JAHFTG010000283.1 GCA_023269455.1 Opitutaceae bacterium
TCGGCCAGCGCCGAATCGAACGCGACATGCGCATGCGCGCCGCCGCGTTTTTGCGTGCGCTCCTTGTCCCAGGCGTTGGCCATGAAACGCTTGAACGCCACCAGCAGGAACGAGCGGAACCGCCCCTTCTCCGGCGCGACGAGCCGCAACGCGTCCGCCTCGTCCTCCAGCAGCCGCGCAAAAAACGCCTGCGTGAGATCCTGCGCGTCGTGGGGCGAACGCCCCTGCCGCCGGGCAAAGGCGTAGAGCGGGGGCCAGTAGATGCGGCAGAGCGTCTCCAGGGCTTCGCCGACCTCCGGCGAATATTTTTCGCGCGCCTTCAGCACGACGGTCCAGCGGGTGGCGGCGAACTGTCCTACGCCCGTTCCGCCGGCTTTTTGCTCAAGGGTGTTCATGAAAAGCAACCGACGGCAAAAGCCGGCTAAGCAAGGGCATTGTCAACGTGATTTGCCGGGGCGAATCCCCAAAATCCATGGTTCAAAAAACAAAGTTTCAGAAACATTAGTATTCATTCGCACCCATTAGTGGTTACTTCTCTGTCTCAGTCACACCCATGAATGACGCGGACGATGATCTTCTCGTGAACACCCGCTCCGAGCCCGGCGAAGTCGGGCTCGTGGAGGCGCACGACTTCGTCTCGAACGCTCCCTTCACCTTCGACAACGGCCAGACGCTCCCCGGCTTCACGCTTCGCTACGAGACCTACGGCCATCTCAACGCGACCCGCGACAACGCCATCCTCATCTGCCACGCGCTCTCCGGCGACCACCACTGCGCCGGCATCCACTCGCTCAACGACCGCAAGTCCGGCTGGTGGAACAACCTCATTGGTCCCGGCAAGGCCGTCGATACCAACAAATTTTTCGTGCTCTGCGCCAACGTCATCGGCGGCTGCCAGGGCTCCAGCGGCCCGTCATCCATCGACCCGCGCACCGGTCGGCCCTATGGCATTACCTTCCCCGCCGTCACCATCCGCGACATGGTGCGCACGCAGAAACTCCTGCTCGATTCGCTCGGCGTGAAATCGCTCTACGCCGCCATCGGCGGCTCGATGGGCGGCATGCAAACCCTGCAGTTTGCCATCGAATACCCCGCTTTCGTGAAACGCGTCCTCGCCATGGCCACGACCGCGCGCGAAGGCGCGCAAGCCATCGCCTTCAACGAGGTCGGCCGCCAGGCCATCATCCAGGACCCGGAGTGGAATAACGGATACTACCCGAAGAGCGGCGGCCCGCGCGTGGGCCTCGCCATCGCGCGCATGATGGCGCACATCACCTACCTCTCCGACGCCTCGATGGACCGTAAGTTCGGCCGCAAAGCCGTCCGCCCGCGAACTGCGGCTGCCGATTCCTCCGACTCTCAACCTTCCGCGCTTTCCGCACCCTCCGATTCCATGGAAGGCATCGACTCCGTCGCGCCCGCGACCGCCTTCGACGTGCGCTTCGAGGTCGAGAGCTACCTGCGCTACCAGGGCAAAAGCTTCATCAACCGCTTCGACGCCAACTCGTATCTCTACATCACGCGCGCCCTCGACCAGTTCGACCTCGCCGCCGCGCACGGTTCGCTGGAAGACGCCTTCGCCAAGGTCGAAGCCTCCACGCTCGTGGTCGGTTTCACGAGCGACTGGCTGTTCCCCCCCGATCAAAACCGCGACATCGCCATCGCCCTTCTCCGCGCGGGCAAACGCGTGAGCTACGCCGAGCTCTCGACAGATCTCGGCCACGATTCCTTCCTGCTGGAATCTCCGCAGCTCTACGACCTCGTGCGCGGATTCCTCAACTGAAGCTGCCCCATGTCCCTCCACGCCATAAAGCGCACCGTTGACATGCAGATCATCGCCGAATGGGTCGAGCCTCGCTCCCGCGTGCTCGATCTCGGCTGCGGACGCGGCGTGCTCCTCGAATACCTCAAGCAGACCAAAGACGTCTTCCCTGTCGGCGTGGACCTCGATTTCGACAAAATCTCCGCCTGCGTGCGCCGCGGCCTCACCGCCTACCAAGGCGACATGACGGCCTTCATGCAGTCGTTTCCCGCCGCGCACTTCGACCGCGTGATCTTTTCGCGCACCCTTGAAGAGTTGTCCTCGCCCGGCGCGGTCATCAGCGAGGCGTTGCGCGTCGGTCGCGCCGTGACGGTCGGCTTCGTGAACCACGCCTACTGGAAAAACCGCGCCGACATTTTCCTGCGCGGACGCAAGCCGCTCAACCCCGTTTACACGACCGAGTGGTTCGAGAGCCGCCCGACCAACCCCGTGAGCATCGCCGATTTCGAGCACTTCTGCGCCACCGAAAAAATCCGCATCACCCGCCGCGCCCACCTGAGCGGTGATTGGAAAACCTCCTGCGCCTTCGCCCCCAACCTGCTCGCCGGTTACGCCCTCTACGATCTCACGCGCTGAGTCCGGTCAGCCCTTCCACTTCCGCAGCCGCTCGGCCTGGATCAAGCACACGCAATTGCTCCCGTCCGCCGTGTGCATCCAGTAAAGATCGAGCGCGGGAAACGCCTTGTCCATCGCCCGCTGAAGCCCGCCGACCTCGATCAACACCACGCCGTGCGGCAGCAGCCGGTCGCGCGCTTGCAGCAGCAGCTTGCGAATGATGTCCAAGCCATCCTCGCCGCCGTCGAGCGCCATGCGCGGCTCGCGATGAAACTCCGCCGGCAACGCGTCGCAATGCGCGCTCGGCTCATACGGCGGGTTGCTCAGGATCACGTCGTATTTCACCTTCGGCACCGCGTCGAACACATCGCTCTCGTGCAGCTTCACGCGACGCGTAAGCTTGTGCTTGTCCACATTGATGCGCGCCACCGCGAGCGCGTCCGGCGACAGATCTACCGCGTCCACCTGCGCCTTCGGGAAATGGTGGGCCAGCAGAATCGCGAGACACCCCGAGCCCGTGCAAACATCCACGACCCGCTTTACCTTCGCCGGATCGGGCAGCCACGCATTGAGCTGCTGCGGGATGATCTCCAAAAAATAACTGCGCGGGATGATCACCCGCTCATCGACGTAAAACCGGTATTCCCCGAGGAACGCCTCGCGCGTGAGATACGCCGCTGGCACGCGATCATCGAGCCGCCGGCGCAGCATCTTTTCGACCGCCATGACCTCGGCGGTGGTGAGCTTGCGCTTGAGCACGGAAGGCTTGCTGTCCAGCGGCAGCGCGAGCGTGCGCAGCAGCAGATAGAGCGCCTCGTCATGCGCATTGGTCGCGATCTGCCCGAGGGCCGCGCCGGTCTCCTTGTAGCGCGCGATGGCCAGCGTCAGCCAATCGCCGAGCGTGACCGGTTGGGTGGGTTTTTTGCGCGCCTTTTGCAGGACAGGCGCCTTTTTTTTGGGGGAGGCCACGAAAAGTAAGCTCTGAAAACGTCTTTACCAAAATCAGCCGTCGGCCCGCTTCAACAGCAAAACCAACCGGCTGAACCAATTAACCTGTCGAACCGACCCGCCC
>JAHFTG010000284.1 GCA_023269455.1 Opitutaceae bacterium
AGTGGTCCAACGGCGATCACGTCACCTCCCTCGATTTCCTCGCCTCTTGGCAACGCGTCCTCACCCCGTCGCTCGCCGCTGACAACGCCAGCCTCCTCTTCCTCGTCCAGGGCGCCGAAGCCTTCAACAAGGGCCTCGTCACCGACTTCTCAAAAGTCGGTTTCGCCGCGCCCGACGCCCGCACCGTCGTCATCACGCTGGAACACCCCGCCTCGTATTTTCTCTCGCTCCTCCAGCACTGGGTCTGGTGGCCCGTCCACACACCCACCCTCGAAAAATCCGGCTCCCTCTACGAACGCGGCAACCGCTGGGCCCGCCCCGGCACCTTCGTCGGCAACGGCCCCTTCACCCTCAAGGAATGGCGCCTCGGCCAGCGCATCATCGTCGAAAAATCCGCCACCTACTGGGACGCCTCCAAGGTCCGCCGCACCGCGATCCACTTCTTCCCCATCGAGGACCTGAACGCCGAGGAACGCGCCTTCCGCTCCGGCCAGATCCACCTCACCGAAGCCATCCCGCTCGCCAAGATCGACACCTACCGCGACAACCAGCCGAACCTCCTCCGCATCGATCCCTACCTCGGCACTTACTTCTACCGTATCAACATCACCCGCCCGTTCCTCAACGCCCGCGAGGTCCGCCGCGCCCTCGCCCTCGCCGTTGATCGCGATCTCCTCGTCAAAACCATCCTGCGCGGCGGCCAGCTTCCCGCCCACGCTTTCACCCCGCCAGGCACCGCCGGCTACACGCCCACCGCACGCCTCGAAACTAACTTCGACGAAGCCCGCCGTCTGCTCGCTGCCGCCGGTTATGCGGGCGGCAAAGGCGCGCCTGTGATCGAACTTCTCTTCAACACCTCCGACAACCACCGCGTCATCGCCGAGGCCATCCAGGCCATGTGGCGCAAGGAACTCGGCCTCGACGTCCGCCTCGTGAGCATGGAAGGCAAGAGTGTCCTCGCCGCCCGCCGCACCGGCGATTTCCAGATCATGCGCTCGTCATGGATTGGCGACTACGCCGACCCGTTGTCCTTCCTCTCCGTCTGGACCGGCGACAGCGGCAACAACTACACCGGCTGGAGCAATCCCGACTACGACCAGCTCCTCCACCAAGCCGCCCGCACCGATGACCCCGCCGCCCGCGCCGCGCTTTTCCAGCAGGCCGAAGCGTTGCTCGTGGCCGACGCGCCCTTCATCCCGATCTACTATTACACCCACGTTTTCCTGATCCAGCCATCCGTCCAGGGCTGGCACCCCACGCTCCTCGATCACCACCCCTACAAACACGTCTGGCTGCAACCATGACCACCCGCACCTGCGCGCTCATCCTGCTTTGCGCCGGCCTCGTCGCCGCCCACTCCGGCTGCTCCAAAAAAGAACCGGGGGCAGTCGCGCCTTCCGCCAAAATCCTCCGCTTCGGCAACGGCGCCGAGCCGCAGGACATCGACCCGCACGCCGTCACCGGCGTCTCCGAAAACAAAATCATCAACGCGCTCTTCGAAGGCCTGGTCAGCGCCCCATCCTCCGGCGTCGGCGTCGTCCCCGGCGTCGCCGAGCGTTGGGAGATTTCCGCCGACGGCCTCGTTTACACGTTCCACCTGCGCGCCGATGCGAAATGGTCCGACGGCCAGCCCGTCACCGCCCGCGACTTCGTGCGCTCCTATCAGCGCATGCTCACCCCCGCGCTCGCCTCGGAGTATGCCTATAAACTCTACCCGCTCGTCGGCGCCGAAGCTTACAACAAAGGCACGCTCACCGATTTCGCCCAGGTCGGCGTAAAAGCGCCCGACGCCCGCACCCTCCAACTCACGCTCAACCACCCCACGCCCTACTTGCTGGAGGATTTGAAACACTACGCGTGGTTCGTGCTGCCTGTGGACGTCATCGCCACATTCGACGGCCTCTCCCGCAAAGGCACCGCGTGGACACGCCCCGGAAACTTCGTCGGCAACGGCCCGTTCATCCTCAAGGAATGGCTCCCCAACCAGCGCCTCGTCGTCACGCGCTCCCCCACCTATTGGGACCGCGCCACCGTGAAGCTCGACGAAATCGACTTCCTGCCCATCGAAAGCGGCGAGACCGAAGAGCGCATGTTTCGCTCCGGCCAGCTCGACCGCACCGAATCGCTCCCGCTCAACAAAATCGCCGTTTATAAACGCGATTTCCCCGCGATGTATCACGAAGACCCCTACTACGGCGTCTATTTTTACCGGCTCAACGTCACCAAGCCTCCGCTCAACGACGTCCGCGTGCGCCGCGCCCTCGCCATCGCCATCGACCGCGAGGCCATCGTCCGCGACATTCTGCGCGGCGGTCAGACGCCCGCGTGGAATTACACCCCGCCGTCCCCCGGTTTCACGTCCACCGCCCGCATCAACGGCGATCTCGACGAAGCCCGCCGCCTGCTCGACGAAGCCGGTTATCCCGGCGGCAAAAACTTCCCGCACGTCGAGCTGCTCTACAACACCCTCGAAAGCCACCGCACCATCGCCGAAGCCATCCAGCAGATGTGGAAAACCCGCCTCGGCATCGACATCACCCTCCAGAACCAAGAGTGGAAAGTGTATCTTGATTCCCAAAACACCGGGAACTACCAGATCGCCCGCGCCGGCTGGATCGGCGACTACCCCGATCCCAATACCTTTCTCGACCTCTGGATGACCGGCGGCGGCAACAATCAGACCGGCTGGTCCAGCCCCGCCTATGACGCGCTCCTGCGCGCTTCCACCTCCGCCCCCACTGAAACGGAACGCATGGCCGACTTCCAAAAAATGGATCAGCTCCTCGCCGACGAGGTGCCCGTGATTCCCATTTATTTCTACACCCACGTTTACGCGCTTAACCCGCGCGTAAAAGGCTGGGTGCCCCAGATTATCGACAACCGCGCCTGGAAGTGGATCGATCTCGCCCCGTGAATTGGCTCTGCCTTTTCCCGATTTCCTGCTTTTCAAATTAGCCCGTCCTCATGCTTCGCTTCATCGCCCTTCGCCTCCTTCAGGCGATTCCCGTCCTCCTCGTGCTCGTCACGGCATCCTTCCTGATGCTGAAGTTCGTGCCCGGCGGCCCGTTCGACAGCGAAAAAGCGACCACTCCCGAAATCAAACGCAACCTCGAGGCCTACTACGGTTTCGACCTCCCCCTACACCGGCAGTTTTTCAACTACCTCGGCAACATCGTGCTTCACGGCGACCTCGGCCGCTCCACCAAATACGCCAACCGCACCGTCAACGAGATCATCGCCGACAAATTCCCCGTCTCCCTCGAACTCGGCGCATGGTCTCTCCTTGTCGCCCTCACCATCGGCCTCTCCGCCGGCATCCTCGCCGCCGTCTATAAAAACACGTGGGCGGATTACGTGACGTCCGGCATCGTCATGACTGGCATCTGCGTGCCGACTTTCGTGCTCGGGCCGATTCTCGTGCTGGTCTGCGCGATCCACTTCGGCTGGT
>JAHFTG010000427.1:0-1436 GCA_023269455.1 Opitutaceae bacterium
TCGAACGGCCTCTATGGCTTCGACGCCGACGTCTGGGCCGGCATGCCGGTCAAGACCACGACGCCGGGTAGCTACGAGGTCATCACCGGTTACGCCATGGACGATTTCGCGAAGTCGAAGATCGCCGCCACGAACAAGGAACTCGCCGAAGAGCGCGCCTTCGTGGCCGAGATGATCAAGTGACCCGCCGGGTCATTCTGATCCAAGGTTCGAACCAGGCGGCCCATTGCGGGCCGCCTTTTTTATAGCAACCCCGCCAGCACGCGATTCCGCGACAGCGCAAACGCCGCGCGCACCGCCGCGAATGCCTCGACCAGCTCCGCCGGCGAACCCGCGCGCGGGAAACGCATTTCGAGCGTGGCGCCGTCGCACACGACTTCCGCCTTCACGCCGTCCACCGTGATCACGCAGTGCCCGCAATCCGACGGGTAGTTGACCGCCAGCCCGTCCTCGCCGCCCCGCGCTTCGACGGCGTCGATCACTGCCTCGACGGAGACGCCCTTCACCAGGGCAAAGACAATTCCCGAGAACCCAGCCGCGAACACCTCGTTAAGCTCGGCTCGCGCCGTGCCCTCCGTCTCGCTCAACGCATACAGCGTGCGCGTGATGCCGTAGCTCGCCGGATCTTCGGGCAGCAGCGCATAGGCAATCTCCAGCGTGAAATCCTTCGCCGTCAGCACCGCCGCCGGACTGCTCACCGTGAGCGCGAGGTCCGTGCGCTTGTAACCGAACGCCGCCTTCGCCCGCTGGTAGAACGCCTCCGCTTCCGCCGCCAATTCAGCGGAGCATAGTTTCGCCAGGAATCCCTCGGTCGCGGCATTCACCGCATCGGGCACGGTGTGGTGCTGCTTCTTGAAACCGGACAGCATCTTCACCCGGCCGGCGTCGCGACCGACGAGGCTGATGCGGGAGATAAAGGGACTGGCGGCTTCGGCCGGGCGTTTCGGCATCCGGCGAGTGAGGCAAGCGGGCCGCTCCAACGCAAGGAGCCGGACGCAAAAAAGCGACGGACCTCGCGGCGCGTCGCTTCGTCCTGCGGAGGGTTGACACTCAGGCCGTCACCACCGGCGTCGGCGTGCGGTCGGCCTTGCGGAAGAGGCTGACGATGCCGACGACCACCAGCACCGGGATCCAGATCGGCGAGAGGGCAACCGCCAGCGCCAGGAGCACTGCGGCGAGACCCGCCAGGAGGGAGATGCCGATCGCCCCGAGCACCGCCGCCACGATCAGGCCAACAAAGGCCCCGACAAACAGGATCGGGCTGATCTTGATCGCCACGATGAGCAGGGCCGCAATGAGGATAACTTTGAGGAAAGTTTTCATGATATAGGGAAAACACGGCCGCCCGGCGAAAGTTGCATGGCCCCGTGGAAATCCCCGGGGACTATCCACTAACGTTAATTACTCTCGAACCTGTATCCGTCTTCGTTTCCATT
>JAHFTG010000427.1:1446-3437 GCA_023269455.1 Opitutaceae bacterium
CGTCCTCATCGCCCAGCGGCCACCGAACAAACTCATGCCGCTCAAATGGGAATTTCCCGGCGGCAAGGTCGAGCCGGGCGAGGATCCCGCCGCCGCCATCATCCGCGAAATCCGCGAGGAACTCGGCTGCACCGTCACGGTCGTGAGCCCGCTCACCCCTTTCGTCCACGACTACCGCACGGTCGTCATCACGATGATTCCATTTGTTTGCGCCCTCGCCCCGGATTCCCCCGCCCCGCACGCCCACGAACACGTGGCGATCGCTTGGGCCACGCCCGCGGAGCTGCGCGGCTACGATCTCGCCGCCGCCGACTGGCCGGTCGTGGACGCCTTAGTCAAATCGTAGCGCAACCGTTCGTCCCGGCCACACTTGTTCTTTAACTGCTTCCGGCTAGCCTCCCCTTTCCCTTCACCCCCTATGAAATCCTTGTCCCTCCGCACCGGGTTCATCGCCCTCTGCAGCCTGTGCCTCGGCACCGCTGCCTTCGCCCAGACTCCCGCACCCAAAGTCGATTTCCCCCAAGCCAGCCCGCCCGCGAGCGTCAGCCAGCGCGTCGGCCTCACCGACGTCCAGGTCACTTACCACCGCCCCGGCGCCAAGGGCCGTGTCGTCTTCGGCTCGCTCGTCCCCTACGACCACGTCTGGCGCACGGGCGCGAACGAGGCCACCAAGGTCTCCTTCAGCACGCCGGTGAAACTTAACGGCGCCGACGTCCCCGCCGGCACCTACGAACTCTTCACCATCCCGGGCAAGGACGTGTGGACGGTCATCATCCACAAGAACATGTCCCAGTGGGGCGCGTATGCCTACGATGCGAAGAACGACGTGGCCCGTGTGCAATCCAAGCCGGTCGCCCTCACCAACGGTGTCGAAACCCTCTCGATCACGTTCAACGACCTCCGCGATGAATCCGCCACCCTCAACATCGCCTGGGAGAAGGTCCGCGTGCCGGTTACCATCACCGTCGATGTGAAATCCATCCTGGTGCCCCAGATCGAGGCCGTCATGGCCGCCGGCGGGGAGAAACTGCCCTACGCCAACGCGGCGATGTACTACTTCGAAAACGGCCTCGACCTGCAGAAGGCCGCGACGTGGATGGACGCGGCCCTCACCGCCAACCCGAAGGCCTTCTATCTCGGCTACCGCAAGGCGCTCATCCTCGAAAAACTGGGTGACAAGGCCGGCGCCATCGCCGCCGCGCAGAAATCCCTCGAAGGCGCCAACCAGGCCAGCGGCTCACTCAAGGAAGAATACGTCGGTCTTAACGAAGCTCTCCTCAACCGCCTCAAGTGATGCGTTTCCGCGCGCTCCCGAGGTTCGCGGCGCACCTGGCCGGCCTGCTGGCTGGCCTGGGCGCGCTGTCCGCCCCGGCCCGGTCGGCCGAAGCGCCGGGTGAGTCGCCAATCCTGCGCGACCTCCAGGTCTTCCGCACGATCGGCACCGTGCTGCACGTCGCCGCCCACCCGGACGACGAGAACACGCAGCTCATCGCGTCGTTCTCGCGCGGCCGCGGCTATCGCACCGCCTACCTCTCGATCACGCGCGGTGACGGCGGCCAGAACGAATCCGGCCCCGAGTTCGGCGAAAAACTCGGGCTCGCCCGCACCCAGGAACTGCTCGCCGCCCGTGAGCTCGACAGCGGCCGGCAGTTCTTCACGCGCGCCATCGACTTCGGTTTCTCGAAGTCACCGGAGGAGGCGCTGCGCATCTGGGACCACGACGCCATCCTCGGCGACGTCGTCCGCGTCATCCGCCAGTTCCGGCCCGATGTCATCATCACGCGCTTCCCCGTGCCACCCGGCAGCGGCGGCCACGGCCAGCACACCGCTTCCGCCATGCTGGCTGTCGAGGCCTTCAAACTCGCCGGCGACCCCAAGGCCTATCCCGAGCAACTCGCCGAGGGCCTCACGCCCTGGCAGCCCAAGCGCATCGGTTGGAACGGCTGGGGCAACCAGACCGCGCTGACCGGCCCGACCATCCAGTTCGACGT
>JAHFTG010000285.1 GCA_023269455.1 Opitutaceae bacterium
CCGCCATCGACAGCACGTATCACAACCTCGAGCAAGTCGTGGATAAAATCTCCGGCTTCATCGCGGCCAAGCTCGCCTGATTTCACCTCATGAATCGTCGCTACGACCAGGCTTCGATGGATTGGCTCTACGGGATCTGCCACTACATCATCATTGGATGTTACGACGCCGCGTTTCGTGGCGAGGTCGTCGGGCTGGAGCACATCCCGAAAACTGGTCCATTCCTGATCGCAGGCAACCACGCGAGCCACCTCGATCCGCCCGCCATCGGCAGCCAAATCCCCCGGCAACTCGCCTTCTTTGCACGCAAAAGTCTGTGGAAACCCGGCTTTGCCACGTGGTGGATGGACGGCGTCGGCAGCATCCCTGTCGATCGTGACGGCTCCGATCTCTCCGCGATCAAACGCGTCCTGCAAACCTTGAAAACTGGCAAGGCTCTCATCCTCTTCCCCGAGGGCACGCGTTCACCCGACGGCACGCTGCAACCGCCCAAGGCCGGAGTCGGCATGATCGCGTCGAAAACGCAGGTGCCGGTGCTCCCTGTCCGTATTTTCAACTCACACATCGCCTTCGGCCGCGACGGCAAGCTGCGCATCGGCACACCTATTTCGATAACGTTCGGACCGTTGCTTTATCCGACGGACTATGATTCCCCCGAAGCCGGCAAAGATCGTTACCAGCGCACGTCCGAAAAAATCATGACCGCCATCGCCGCCTTGCGCGAACCAACGGTCACGGTCGTTTAAAACAGCTCCTACGCCAACCCGCTCGCTTTGCGGGCGCGTCCGAGCACATCGCTCGCCGTCACCCGCGCCTTGGCCGCGCCGTCACGCAGCACGCCGTGAACGTAGTCGAGATTCGCCGCCAGCTCCGCGCGCTTCGTGCGATACGGTGCGAAGAAAGTCCAGTAATGCTCGAAGAGCGCTTTCTTGAGATCGCCGTAGCCGAGGCCACCGGCGCGCAGGCGGTTTTCGTAGTCGGCCGAGATGTCGGCAGGGGCGACAAGTTTCAGCAGTTGGATGGCGAGGTTCTTATCCGCGTCGGGCTTCGGTTCCGCAGGTGTGCGGCTGTCCATCACGATGCCCATGATTTTTTTCCTGGTGGCTTTTTCATCGCCGAAGATTTCGAGCGTGTTCCCGTAGCTCTTGCTCATCTTCTGGCCGTCGAGACCGGGGACGACCGCCGTCTCATCGCGGATTTCCGACTCGGGCACGACAAACGTTTCGCCGTAAGTGTGGTTGAACTTGATCGCGATGTCGCGGGTCATCTCGACGTGCTGTTTCTGGTCGCGACCAACCGGGACGAGATTCGTGTCGTAGAGCAAAATGTCGGCGGCCATGAGCACCGGATAGGCGAAAAGGCCGAAGTTGGGCGAAAGCCCTTTGGCCGTCTTGTCTTTGTAGCTGTGGGCGCGCTCCAGCAGGCCCATCGGTGTGAGCGTGCCGATCATCCACATAAGTTCACACACCTCGGGCACGTCGCTCTGGCGGAAGAGCACGTTGCGCTGCGGGTCGAGCCCGCAGGCGAGCCAGTCGAGGGCGACATCGAGGGTATTTTTGCGGCGTGCGGCGGCGTCGGTGAGCGACGTCATCGAGTGGTAGTCGGCGATGAAATAGGTGCAGTCGCCCCGGGACTGGAGATCGACGGCCGGCTTGATCGCGCCGAAGTAGTTGCCGATGTGAAGCTGGCCGGAAGGCTGGATGCCGGTAAGGATGCGCATGTCGAAAAAGTTCAAACTGCCGACGCCGACCGGCAGGCGTCAATCCCGACGCGGAATCTGCGTGATCGTGCCGCGGATGCGCGCGATGGTGTTGGCGGGGAGATAACCCGCAAAGGCGACGGTAGGCATGACCAGCGCACGTTTGCCCAGCAGCGTGCCGGGATTAAGCACGGCGTTGCAGCCGACCTCTGCCTTGTCGCCGAGGATGGCGCCAAACTTGCGCAGACCGGTGTCGATCAGCGCGCCATCGAGGCGGAGCGTGACCGGCTGTTGATCCAGACGGAGATTTGAACAGATCACACCCGCACCGAGATGCGCGCCATTGCCGAGGATGGAGTCGCCCACGTAGCTGAAATGCGGCACCTGCACGCCGTCCATGAGGAGGCAGTTTTTGAATTCACAGGAATTCCCCAGCACGCAGCCGGCACCGACGATGACGTTGCCGCGAATGAATGCCCCCGGGCGAATCTCTGTCCCCGCGCCGATCCACGCCGGACCGATGATCGTCGCGTAAGCGGGGAGCTTGACGGACGGATCGATCCACACCGCGCCCTCAACATGCACGCCCGGAGGCAGTTGACGTCCGCTCGAAGCGACGCCTGCGAGCGCCTCGGCAATGCACGGCAACCACGTCCAAGGCGCGGCCCCCGCTGGGAAACAAGAGGAGAACTTCCCCAACGAAGGAGGCAGGGCAAAGAAATCAGCGGCTGTCATGGAGTTGAGTGAGCACAAAAAAGCGCCCGGTGTCATCACCGGACGCTTATCTAAAATGGAGCGGGCAAAGAGACTCCATCTAATTAAAATCTGTATTCAAATAATTGGTGCCCCCTGACGATACATTGGCCCACAGCGGCACCTCCTTCGGACTCTGGTCCGGAGCCGACCGCACCTTTCTGCCCGACACCTCCAATCTGGCGAAACTCTGCCGCCCCCGCCGCCCGCGAATCCCGTCATGACGATCCCGCCTTTCACGCTCACCGAATCCGCCCCCGTGTTGTCCAACCCTCCCCGCGCCGGTCGCCGATACGACGCTGCGCACGATGGAGGCCTACGACCAGAGCCCCCGCGGCCCGACAGCCCCTGCTAAGTCTACCCAATATCATCGTCACCCCGCACATCGCCGGTTCACACGCCGCCTCGGCCGTTACATGGTCGAGGGCCTGTAACGTTACATCCGCCATGAGCCCCTCCGCTGGCAGATCACGAAAGAACTCTCTTCTCGGCTCGCCTGAGGCGGCGCGCTTCTCAACGTTCCGCAGATTCCCCATGCGCACCGTCCCCCGCCGCGAACCGTTCATCCCCCGTTTTGTCGCCCCGGTATTCTCAGGCTCCCTTCTCGCTCTCGCCGTCACCTGCGGCGCGATGAACAACCTTTCCGCCGCCGAAACCATCGCCACTCCGCCCAAGCCCATCCTTGACGGCTTCACCGCCGACCCCGCCATCCGCGTCTCCGGCGACACCTACTACGTTTACCCCACCTCGGACAAACCCAACTGGATGACCACCGACTTCTCCGTCTGGTCCTCCAAGAACCTCGTTGACTGGAAAAAAGAACGCATGGTTCTAGACGTCGCCCACGATCTGCAATGGGCGCACATCAAAGCCTGGGCGCCCGACTGCATCGAACGCGACGGCACCTACTTTTTCTACTTCTGCGCCGAGGGCAAAATCGGCGTCGCCACCGGCAAGTCTCCCGTCGGCCCCT
>JAHFTG010000286.1 GCA_023269455.1 Opitutaceae bacterium
GGTCTTCGATTTTTTTGCCGAAATAGGCGGCGGCGATGGGCTTGAGGCCACCGTAGAAATCAACCACGACACCGTCGAGATCGAGGCCGAAGATGAAGGGTTGCGGAGCGGACATGGGTGGTGGAAGGAGTTAGCGGCGGTTGCGCAAGAGTCGGCGCATTCTTGAGGGATGCTGGCTAAGCTACGCACGGTTGTGGCGGCGAACTTGAACGAGACTTTTTTGAGGGCGGAGTGACGTCAGTTTTATTTTCCAAGCCCGCCATATCCATTTCGGGAGTCGCGTGGAGAGAGAAATTGGCGATGGGGTGGTGAGTATCGTTTAAACCGATGGACTCGGGAATGCCTGTTTCAGAAAACAGGGTGAGTTCGTCCTGCGACACCCCTGAGGAGGCAACTGATACGAAGTCGCCCATCGGGGCGGCACCATGTGAAAAACGGCGAAGGATGGTGCGAAGGGCTTCTGGGCTATTATCCACGCCGATCCAGTGGCGGTTGAGCCGGTTGGCTACTTCCAGCGTTGTACCTGAGCCTGCGAAGCAATCCAACACTAGATCGCCAGGATTGGAGGAGGCGTTAATGATACGTTCGAGTAGGGCGGGATTTTTTTCGGTGGGATAACCGGTGATGTGGATGTTCTGATTATGGGCGTCACGAAACTCGGTCCAGATGTCTTGGACGGGCACGCCGGCGCTGGCATCGAGGTAGATTTTGCGGCGCGGGTTGCCAGTGGGAGACCAGTAGATTTCGCCGCGGGCATCCATTTCGTCGAGGGTGCTGGGCAGGTATTGCCAGTGTTTGCCGGGAGGGGGATTCATGCCGCGCCAAGGCTTGCCGGTTGCACCATTGCGCGCACCGGGGGCATGGATGGGGACTTTTTTGAAACGGCGGCCGGTGTCGGGCTCGACGTTGGTGTATTCGCGGAGGGCGCGTTCGTCGGTCCAGGCGTTTACGGCGCGATGCCAGACATAGTTGTCGGACTTGGTATAAAACAGGATGTAGTCGGAAACGTTGCCGTAGGTTTTACGCGTGTAATTTTTGGGGTTGCACTTTTTGCGGGTGATCCAGTTGCGGAAGTTTCCGGCGCCGAACACTTCGTCCATGAGCACCTTGGCTTGGAAGGCCATGTTTTCGTCGAGGTGAACGTAAATTGAACCGTCTTCGGCGAGTAATTCACGGAGGAAGATCAGGCGTTCGCGGAGGAACTCAAGGTAGGCGGGACCGGCGAGTAGATCGTCGTAGGCGTTGGCGAGTTTGCGCGAGTGGAATACGCTGCGCGTGGCGTAGGGTGGATCGATGTAGATGACGCGAACTTGGCCGCGCACAGTGCAGTCTTCGCGCAGATGGGCGAGAACGCCGAGGTTTTCGCCGTAGTAGAGACGATTGGGCGTGGGAGAATCGACGGTGGGATTGAGTTGAGTGACGAGCTTGGGGCGAGCGGGTGGGGTCCGCAGGATTTCGTCGGTGGCGCGTTTGCCGGGGTAGGCGAGCGTGACGGCCCCGGTAATCTGGGGTGGGGTGATTCCGGAATTGGGAATGCCGGTGGCCATGTCAGGAGAGTAGCCAGGTTTTCGTGAGGCGTTCGGGCACCATACGCAGGGTGGCCACGAGAACGCGGCCTTTACCGGTGTGTTCCAGTGAGGCGTAGTCATTCCACATGGAGCCGAGCAACAGGCCGGGGCCATCGTTGATGAAGACAACCTTGGTGCGCAGGTGGTGTTTGCGCGCGTAAGCGAGAATCTCAGAGGCGCAATCGCGGTAGCCGCCAGTGCGATCATCTTCTTGCGCGCCGCCTCGATCGGAATCGTAACGAGCCAAGCCTACAGCTAAGACTTCGTCGGTGGCTGGATCACGGATGGTGAAATCTACCGGGCGATCAGGCTTGGGGTAGTTTTTGAAAATCTTGCCAAGCAGGATGTCTTTGCCGGCGCGCTCCGGGCCGTGCATGGGAAGATCGGGCAGGGCTTGGCGAACTTGGGCGAACAGGCGTTCGGTCAGGTCGTAACCTTTTTTGCCGCGATCTTTGTATTCCCACAGGACCGCGCAGAGGGCTTCGTCGGGGATGGGGCGAGTGGAGAAGGCCGCTTGAACCTCCTGTATAGGGCGAAAGCCTTGGCCGAATTCGTCGCAAATTTTTTGAGCCTTGGATTTCTGCTTAAGCATCTCGACGGGTGTTTCAGGGCTGACGTATTTCCGGAAAACACGGGCGAGTTGAATGCGTGTAAAGCCGTTGGATTGCTCTGAGATGAGTAGGAAGAGGCGGGTGCTAGACTCTGAGGCGCGAAGGAGTTGGCCAAAAAGCACCAGCACCGGTTCATAAAGGGTGCAGGCATCTTTGAGGATGTCAGGATAGTATTCGCCGGTGGCCAGTGTGATCCAGTTGCGCCCTTCTGGCTTGTAGTCGGCGAAGGTGAGTTTGGGCTTGGCGACCGTAGGCATGAGGTGGGTTTAAGCTATGATCTGCTTAGTGCAAGCGACGGTGTGAGACGACGAATCACAGCAGCTTGCCGGGCTCGTAGGTGGCGGCGCCCGCGACCTTGCGGGTGACGGTTTTCACTGTGGCGACGAAGGTGTCCACTTGCTGCGGGGCGGCGCCGACGAAGCGCTTGGCGTCGGCGAGGATGGCGCGGAGGGATTTTTCGGGCAGGCCGAGGCGGGTGTCGGCGGCGAGGAGGAGGACGAGGTCGGTCTGGCCTTCGCCCGTGCGGATTGCCTTGGCGGCGGCTAGGGCATTTTCTTTGATGGCGAGATGCGCGGTTTCGCGGCCGACTCCGGCTTTCACGGCTTCCATCAGGATAGTCGTAGTCGCGAGGAAGGGGAGTTGGCGCTGGTTTTCGGCGCCGATGGCGGCTTCGAAGACGTCCATCTGATTCAGGACGGCGAGGAGGGTTTCGAGGAGGCCGTCGATGGCGTAGAAGGCATCCGGCAACGCGACACGGCGGACGACCGAGCAGGAGACGTCGCCTTCGTTCCACTGGTGGCCGGCGAGCGCGCCGGTCATGGTGACGTAGCCGGAGAGAATCGTCGAAAAACCGCAGATGCGCTCGCAGTTGCGGGCGTTGACCTTGTGCGGCATGGCGGAGGAGCCGACCTGGCCTTTTTGGAAGCCTTCGGTAAGCAGGCCCTGGCCGGCCATCAGGCGCAGCGTGGTCGCAAAGCTGGCGGCGGCGGCGCCGACTTGGTGGAGGGCGGAGACGACTTCGAAGTCGAGGGAACGCGGATATACCTGGCCGACGGCGAAGAGGGAGACTTTGAAGCCGAGGTGCTTGAGGATGCTGGCTTCAAGGCTGGCGACTTTCTTGGGGTCGTTGAAGAGGGTGAGCTGGTCGAGCTGGGTGCCGACGGCGCCTTTCAAGCCGCGCACGGGGTAACGCACGGTAAGTTCGTCGAGGTGGGTGTAGGCGGCGAGGAGTTCCTGGCCG
>JAHFTG010000287.1 GCA_023269455.1 Opitutaceae bacterium
TGTGCTCCTTTCGCAGGTCGAGCATCTCAAGCGCGGCGCAGGCAAAAATTTTCTCATTGTTGACGCCGCGATGAACGACCTCGTGCGTCCGGCGATGTATGAGAGTTACCACGAGATCGTGCCGCTGCATCGCGACTCCGGCCGTCGTGCGCTCGTGGCTGACGTGGTCGGCCCCATCTGCGAAAGCGGCGACTGTTTTGCGAAGGACCGCCAGCTTCAGGAAGTCGGCGAAGGCGAGTATATCGCCTTCATGAGTGCCGGCGCGTATGGCTACACGATGGCGAGCCGCTACAACACCCGAGCGATGGCCGCCGAGGTGCTGGTGCATGGCGGCACCTTCGAGCTCATCAACGCTCGTGAAACCTTCGAGCAGCAGATCGCCAGCGAGAAGATCCCGGCGTTTTTGAAGTGAGGCAGGATTTTTTGCCTGCGAAACCCACGAAATACACGAAAGTCGGAGACCGAGGCCGTGCGTTTTCTTTTCGTGTATTTCGTGTGTTTCGTGGTTAACCCATCTGCATGAATTTTGCCGTCATCGGAGCCGGGGCTTGGGGAACCGCTTTTGCGATCCATCTCTCGCGACTGGGGCACACCGTCACCCTGGTGCCTCGGCGGTTTGAGCAGGCGCTGGCCATCGCTTCCACGCGGGAAAACACCGATTACCTGCCGGGGTTGAAGCTGCCGCTCAGCATCCAGATCGGGCATGAGCTCACGCCCATTCTCATGGAGGCCGAGGTCGTGCTGCTGGCGTGTCCGTCGCAGGCGTTGCGCGAGACGTGCGAGCGGCTCAGCGCGAATCTCGGGCTCGCCACGCAGCTCAAGCTGATCGTCTCGCTTGCCAAGGGGCTCGAACTCGCGACGCACCTGCGTCCGAGCGAGATCATCATGGCGGTGCTGCCGCAATATGCGGCGGGTTCGCTCACCGGCCCGACCAATGCGGCCGAGGTTGCTCGTGGAAAGCCGTCCGCGATGGTTTTGGCCGCGACGAAGACCGATGCGTTTCTTGCCGAGGTTCAGACGGCGCTCAGCGGGCCGACGTTGCGGGTTTACACGAGCGATGACGTTGCGGGCATCGAGTTTGGCGGCTGCCTCAAAAATATCTACGCGATCGCCGCCGGTTGTTGCGATGGGCTGAAGCTCGGCGACAACGCGAAGGCGGCGCTCCTCACGCGTGCGCTGGCCGAGATGGTGCGCGTGGGCACGGCCCTCGGCGCCAAGGCGGATACGTTTTATGGGCTCGGCGGCTTCGGCGATCTCGTGGCGACATGCACCGGCGCATGGAGCCGCAACCGCACGTTTGGCCAGCACCTCGGCGAAGGCAAAAAAGTCGCCGAACTGCTCGCCGCCAGCAAGTCGGTCGTCGAGGGCTATCGCACGACGCAGTCATTCGCCGGGCTGTGCATGGAGCGCGGGATCGACGCGCCGATTTTGGCAGAGACATATCGTATCCTTTACGAGGGCCGTGTGGCGGCCGATGCGCTCGCGGCGCTGATGACGCGCGAGCTGAAGCGGGAATAAAAAAAGGCGGCCCTTTGAAAGGGCCGCCTTTGGGTGGGTTAAGGAAGAATCAATGCCCTGCGCCGGTCTGTTGCTCCTGGATATACTCGTTCTTAAGACCGAGAGCTTCGGGGGCGTGGAGGACGAGCATCTTCATGCGGATGTCCTTCGGGATGTCCTTGGACGTCGCTTTGGAGACGACGATCATGAGGCCGATGGCGAGGGGCACCGACCAGATGGCGGGTTGTTCGCAGAGGATGCGCAGGAGCGGATGGCCGGCCCAGAAGGCTTTAAGATCCACCACCTTCAGGTCGCTGAGGTTGATGACGGTCATGCAGGCCAGCGCGGCCACGCCACCCACGAGCATGCCGGTGGCAGCGCCTTTCATCGTCATGCCGCGCCACCAGACACTCATGAAGAGCAGCGGGAAGTAACTCGCGGCGGCGATGGCGAAGGCCTGGCCGACCATGAAGTTAATCTGGAGCTGCTCGACCTGCGAGCCGAGGAGCACGGAGACGCCGCCGATGGCGATGGCGGCGAACTTGAACATCCGCATGCGCTGTTCGGGCGTGGAGTTGGGGCGCAGCATGCGGCCATAGACGTCGTGGGCGAGCGCGCCGGTCATCGAGACGAGCAGGCCGGAGAACGTGCTCATGAAGGCGGCGAAGGCACCCGCGCAGGCGACGCCGCTGAGAATCGAGCCCCAGACGCCGTAGTGCTCGTGGAGGATGCGCGGGAGTTCCAAGACGATCTTGTCGGTGCCTTTTGCGCCGGTGGCGGCGTAGAGCTCGGGGAGGAAGTTGCGCCCGATCACGCCGAGGACGGGCGGGAACACGTAGAAGATGCCGATCAAAATCATCACCCACATGGTGGTGCGTTTGGCGGCGACGCCGTCGGGGTTGGTGTAGAAGCGCACCAGAATGTGGGGCAGGCCGGCGGTGCCGCACACGAGCGCGATGATGAGTGAGTAGGTGTAGAGGAGCGAGTAGGGTTTGGACTGCTCGGGAGTGAGCCCGGCGGCTTTGGCGGCCTTGGTCGTGAGCGGGCCGAAGGGGGAAACCCACACGGCGTCGGTGGGGGCTTTTTCGACGAGGGGCTTGCGAGTGGCTTCCAGGGAAGGCGCGGGAGCGGCGGACGTGGCGCCAACCGAGGTCGAAACGGTGGGGGCGGTGAGCACGCGTCCGTCGTTGACGGAGAGGTTGCTGCCGTAGCCGCCGAAGACCGCCATGAGCACGAAGACCGGCACGGTGATGGCGAAGAGTTTCATCCAATACTGCATCGCCTGAACGAGCGTGATGCCCTTCATGCCGCCGAGGGCGACGTTGAGGGTGATGACTGCGCCGACGACGGCCACACCGACCCAGTAGGGAAGGCCGGGGAAGATGTAGGCGAGCGTCGTGCCTGCGCCCTTCATCTGCGGCATCGTGTAGAAGAAACCGATGAAGAGCACGAAGCAGACGGCGATCTTGCGGAAAACCGGCGAGTCGTAGCGGCCTTCGGCAAAATCGGGAATCGTGTAGGCGCCGAAGCGGCGCAGCGGACCGGCGATGAAGAGCAGCAGGAAAAGATAACCGCACGCGTAACACACCGGATACCACAGCGCGTCGTAGCCGACGGCCATGACCATGCCGGCGATGCCCATGAAGGAGGCGGCGGAAAGGTATTCGCCGGAGATGGCGGAGGCGTTCCACCCGACGGACACCGAGCGGCCCGCGACGAAGAAATCGCCGGCGGTCTTCGAGGTTTTCGCGGAGCGAAAACCCATGTAGATGGTGAACGCCACGGTGATGAACGAACAGGCGAAGATCCACGGATCAACGCCGCCGAGGATGGCGAGGGGGAGGACGTTCATTTGCTGAGGATCTCCTTCGCCTCATCGGCTTCGAGTTTGAGCGAACGTTTGATAAACACACCCGAGATG
>JAHFTG010000058.1 GCA_023269455.1 Opitutaceae bacterium
CACGCCCACCACCGACGAACGACTCGCCGCCGCCGACTTCCTCCGCGAAATCAGCCCGCTCATCCCCAAGTCCGCTCTGCCCGACAAATCCACCGACAAGACCAAAGGCCCCAAGCCATCCGCACCTGCCACCGCCAAGCCCGACGCCATGATGATGTCGATGGTGGCCGACGGAAAAAACGGTCCCGTCCGCAACACCGGCGCCCGCGTCAGCCGCGCCCCGCTCCGTTCCTGGGAGCTGCTCGCGCAAGCCCTCCTGTTTTCCAACGAATTCGTTTACGTCGATTAACCGCATCCGCAGCGCCGCCTGCTCGCTACTCACTACGAACTACTCGCTACTTCCGCCCCCACCATGTCCCACGAAAACTGCTCCAACCGTCTCGACGCTCCTCTCACCCGCAAAGAATTCCTGCGCATGACCGGCCTGAGCATGGGCGCGCTCGCCCTCGGCACCTTGCTCACCGACGTCCTCGCGGCCGATGCCCCGCCTACGGCGATGCCGCTCAACCTTCTCCCGCGCCTCCCGCCCCTGCCCGCCAAGGCCAAGCACGTGATCCATATCTTCGCCGGCGGCGCACCCTCGCACCTCGACACATTCGACGCCAAGCCCGACATGGCGCGTTTCCGCGACCAAACGGTCAACGGCCTCAGCGGCGTCATCTGGCCCTCACCGTTCAAGTTCGAGGCATGCGGCAAAGGCGGTGTGCAGATCAGCGAACTTTTCCCTCACCTCCAAACCGTCGCCGACGATCTCTGCGTGATTCGCTCGATGCACTCCGAGATTCCCGCGCACGGCCCGGCCTCGAAGCTCCTGCACACCGGCTCGGCCATTCTCACCAAACCCTGCCTTGGCTCGTGGGTGCTCTACGGCCTCGGCACAGAAAGCCAGAATCTCCCCGGCTTCATCTCGCTCGGCGGCTCGCCCGAGGCGCGTCAGGCCGCCTTCCTCCCCGGCATCTATCAAGGCGCGCAGACCAACTTCCGCGAAGGCGCCCCCATGAAAAAAGTGCTGCCTAATCTCACCAGCGAGTTCAGCAGCCTCGACGAACAACGCGCCCAACTCGACCTCGCCCACACGCTCGATCAACAACATCTCAAAACCGTGCAGGGCGACGAGCAGCTGGAAGCACGCATCGGCTCCTTCGAACTCGCCTTTCGCATGCAGACCGCCGCGACCGACGCCTTCGATATCACCAAGGAATCCGAAGCCACCCGCGCCGCCTACGGTCACGGCGACCTCGCCGCCCGCCTCCTCTGCGCGCGCCGTCTGGTGGAGCGCGGCGTGCGCTTCGTGCAGATCGACGCTGGCGGATGGGATCATCACGACAAGCTCACGACTTCTATCCGCAAGACCTCCGAAGCCATCGACCAGCCCGCCGCCGCCCTCATCAAGGACTTGAAAGCCCGCGGCCTGCTCGACGAAACCCTTGTCATCTGGGGCGGTGAATTCGGCCGCACGCCCAACACTCCCGGCCGCGTCAACGAAGCCAGCGGACGCGACCACTGGAGCAACGCCTTCTGCTGCTGGATGGCCGGCGGCGGCGTGCGCGGCGGCATGATGCACGGCGAGACCGACGACCTCGGCCGCGAGGTCGTCAAAGACCCGGTCCACGTCCACGACCTGCACGCCACGATCCTGCGCCTGCTGGGCTTCGACCACACCAAGCTCACCTACCGTTACAATGGCCGCGACTTCCGCCTGACCGACAACTACGGCCAGATCGTCACACCGATCATCGCCTGACGCCTCACCGCGAGCCCAGCAATTCTTCGGCGTGGGCAATCGCGCTCTTCGCGGTGCGGTCGCCCAACATACGCGCAAGTTCCCCCACGCGGGTTTTGCGGTTGGCCTGAATCGGCGAGATCGTAACCACCGCGCGGTCCTGCGACTGGTCTTTCTCGACGACGAGGTGACTGTCGCCCTGCGCCGCCACCTGCGGGAGATGCGTCACGCAAAGCACCTGATGCGCCTTCGCCAGCGCGGCCATCTGCTCGCCCACGACGCGACCGATCTCGCCGCCCACGTTGGCATCCACTTCGTCGAATACCAGCACCGGCACGCTGTCGAGATCGGCCAGCACGGTCTTCAGCGCGAGCATCACGCGGGCGAGTTCGCCGCTCGATGCGATACGGTTGAGCGGCAGCGGCGCCTCGCCAACATTTGCCGAAAACAAAAACTCCACGCCGCAATCACCCGTCGCCGCCAGCTCGTCGAGCGGCACGATGCGGATCTGAAAATCAGCTTTCTTGAACCCAAGCTGGGCGATGCTCTTGGCGGCGACCTTGGCGAGTTCGCGGGACGCCTTCTCCCGGATGCCGCGCACCACGGTCGCCTCCTTGCGGGCGGCGCGCTCGGCATCGGCGATTTGCTTCTCGATCTTGATGAGCGTGCCTTCGAGGTCACCTTGGATTTCTAGGCGGCGGCGCATGTCGTCGCGCGCTTCGATCACGGCGCGCACATCGCCACCGTGTTTACGTTTCACTTCCAGCCAGGTGTTCATGTTGGCCTGCAACTGCTCTGCCTGGTCGGGATCAAAGTTGAACTGTCCGCCCAGTGCTTCGAACTCGGACCCAAGATCAGCCAGCTCGATGCTCGCGGCGGAAAGACGGTCGGCCAGCGCCTTGCTGGCGGGATCGATATTTTCGAGCTGCCGCGCCTCGCGCACAAGTGCTGCGACGCGGCCGGTGGCACCGTCCTCGCCGGTGAGTCCGTTGGCGAGCGCCGAGGACAGGCCGATGAGTTCCTGGGCTTTGCTCAGGCGTTGAAAATCGCGCTCCAGCGTCTCGATCGCTTCGTCGGTGAGGTCGAGCGCGTCGAGGCGGACGAGCTGGTTTTCGAGAAACTTGATCTGGTCGGGCGAGAGCTTCGTCTCGCGGGCGATGCGTTCGCGCTCGGCCAGCAACCCGCGCCACGTCCGATATTTTTCGGAGTAGGCCGCGAGGGCGTCACCGGCGCGGCCGTAGAGATCGAGCAGCTCAAGCTGGCAGTTTTCCTTGAGCAGGCGGCGAGGTTCGCCGGGGCCGTGAAAATCGATCCAATGTTCGCCAAGACGCTGAAGCGCGGCGAGCGAAGCGAGGCCGCCGTTGACGGTGAGTTTGGGCGCTTTGTCGCGCGGGAGACTGCGTTTGAGCAGAAGCACGCCGTCTTCGCACGCTGGCAGATCCAATTCGGCGAGGAGCGCATCCATCTTCGTGGAATTCTCGAACCACAGCGACGCCTCGACTTCGCAGGCGGAGGCGCCCTGGCGAATGAGCGTTTTATCGGCCCGCTCGCCCGCGAGGAGCGACAGCGCGCCGAGGAGGATGCTCTTGCCCGCTCCCGTCTCGCCTGTGACGACGGTGAACCCCGCCTCAAAATCGAGGGAGACTTCTTCCAGCAGGGCGAGGTTCTTGATGCGAAGCGACTGAAGCATGCGTGCCCCTAGGGCGCAAAAAAAACGGCAACTTTCAAGCGTTGCCCGTGTTGTTTTGCACACGCCCTCAATCGGCCACGGAAAGGAAACTGATCTTTCGATTTGCGATTCCTTGAAAGCATGCAAGTGGTTGCTTGCATGAAGCCCTCGCCAGCCGCGTCCCCGACCTCCACCCATGACCGCATCCTGGCGGCGGCGGCACGCATTTTTGCGCGAAATGGCCTGACTGGCGCGACGACCCGCGCGATTGCGCACGAGGCCGGCGTCAACGAGGTCACGATCTTCCGGCATTTCCGCAGCAAGGACCGCCTGCTCGCGGCGGTCGTCGGGCAAAACTTCGGCACCGCCACCCTTCCCGTCGCGATCGTGCCTCCGGCGCCCACCGCCCACCTCCACGATGACCTGATCGCTCTCGCCCGCGCCTACGAAAAGCTGCTCACGGATAATCTTCTGCTCGTTCGCACGATGCTGGGAGAAATCCATCACCATCATCAGGACCATGAGCGGCAGGTTTTCAAAGCCGTGTTCCGTCCGCTTAAAACCGCGCTGATTGATCGGCTCGAAGTCGCCCGGACGGCCGGAGAACTGCGGACGGAGATCAAGTCGGATATCCTCGCCGACCTGTTTTCCGGGATGCTTTTTACCGGCCTGCTAAAGCGCGCCTCCCGGGACATCAAACTGGAATATTCACAGGAGGATTACCTGCTGGCCGCCGTCGCGCTGGTATTGCGAGGTGCCGGGTTCGCAGCGAAAGGCTCCGTCCGGTGAGCACGGCCGGCGCCACCGGACTCTACGGTTCCGACCGCAGCCTGCTTGGCCCTCTCGCCACACGGCTGGCGGACCGTGGCATTTTGAAATGGGTCATCGCGGTCACGGCGGCGTTTGGCGCGATCCTTGAGATCATCGATACGAGCATCATCAACGTTGCCCTGCCCGACATCCAAGGGAACCTCGGCGCAACGCTTTCCGAGGCCGGCTGGGTGTCCACCGGCTATGCCTGCGCCAACGTCGTGATGATCCCGCTCACCGCGTGGCTCGGCTACCGTTTCGGCAAAAAACAATATCTGCTTTTCTCGCTCGCCGGCTTCACGGCGGCCTCCGTGATGTGCGGCCTGTCCACCAGCCTGATGATGTTGATCATCGCTCGTGTCCTGCAGGGTTTCTGCGGCGGCGGCCTGCTCGCCAAGGCGCAGTCGCTCCTCTTTGAAACGTTTCCCCGCAGCGAACAGCCCGCCGCTCAGGCCCTCTTCGGCATCGCGGTCATCTCGGGTCCGGCATTCGGCCCGGTGCTCGGTGGCTGGCTCACGGACACGCTCGGCTGGCGCTGGATTTTTTTCATTAACCTGCCGCTCGGTATCCTCGCGGTCGTGATGACGATGATCTTTCTCCCGCGTGATCGCGCCGAGGACCGCGTCAGCAGCCGCGTGGACTGGTGGGGCATCGGCCTGCTCACCATCGGCCTCGGCTGCTTCCAGACGATGCTCGAAGAGGGCCAGGAAGACGACTGGTTCAGCTCGCGTTTTATCGTGCTTATGGCGGTGGGCGCGCTGATCGGCGGCACGCTGTTCATATGGCGGGAACTCACCACGCCCGCGCCCGCCGTGGATCTGCGGGTGTTGCGGCATCGCTCGCTCGCAGCGGGCAGCGCCTACTCGTTCGTGCTCGGCGCGGGACTCTACGGCGTGATGTTTGCCGTGCCGATCTTCGTGCAGGATTTCCTTCATTTCACCGCCATGCAGAGCGGCCTCATCCTGATGCCCGGCGCGTTCGCCTCGGCCGTCGTGATGATCGTGATGGGAAAAATCTCAGGTCGGTTCGACGCCCGCCTTCTCATCGCCTGCGGCGCCATCGCGACCACAGGCACCGCCCTGCTCCTCTCCACCATCAATCCCGACACCGGCACAGGATCGCTCTTCCTGCCCCTCGTGTTGCGCGGCGTCGGCGCGGTCATGATGTTTGTCCCGCTAAGTCTCGCCACCCTCGGCTCCCTGCCGAAGAGCGCGATCGCCGCCGGGTCCGGTTTTTACAGCCTCACGCGGCAGATGGGCAGCAGCATCGGCATCGCCGTCATCACGACCCTGCTAACCCACCGCGAGGCGGTTCACCGCGCCGTGCTTGTCGAAAACATCACCGATACCAGCCCCGAGGTCGCCACCCGCGTCCAGCTTCTCGGCCAGGCCTTCGCCACCCGCTCCGCCGACCCCGTGCTCGTCCACCGGCAGGCGATGTCTGTGCTCGACCAAACCGTAAACGCCCAAGCGCTGCTCCTCTCGTTTGCCGATGTCTTTTTTTATGTCGCGGCCGCCTTCGTGGTGACGCTCCCGCTGCTCTTCCTCCTCAACAAGGGCGGCAACCGCGAGGCCGCCGCCTCCGCGCATTGATCAACTCCTCTCAACTTTTCCCGCCATGCCCGACCTCCTTGTCACTCCTCCCGCCACGCCCCCCGTCGCCCCGCGCACCCCGCTTTGGAAGCCCGTGCTGTTGACCGTTCTCGGTCTCGCCGTCCTCGCCTGGGGCATCCACTTCGGCCTGCACGCCTACCGCCACGAAACCACCGACGACGCCTACGTCACCGGCCACCTCTACCAGATCAGCCCGCAGATCTCCGGCCAGGTGAAAGCCGTGCTCGTAAACGACAACCAGACCGTGAAAGCCGGCGACATGCTCGTGCAACTCGACCCGCTCGCCTTCGCTCTCGCCGCGCAAAAAGCCCGCGACCAGCTCGTTCAAACCCAGGCGCAAGAAACCCAAGCCCGCGCCGCCGTCGCCCAAGCCGACACCCAGATAGCCGAAGCCGACGCCCGCGCCCGGCAGGCCGAAGCCCAAATCGGCCAGACCGAAACCCAACTCAACCTCGCCAAGCTCAACCTCGACCGCAGCGAACAGCTTTTCAAAGACGGCGGCGTCATCGCCCAGGCCGACCTCGACACCACCCGCAGCGCCTATCGCAACGCCGAGGCCGCCCACACCGCCAACCAGGCCAACCTCCGCGCCGCCCGCGCCGCCGTCGATTCCGCCAAAGCCGCACGCACCTCGCTCGACGCCCAAGTCGGGGCCGCCGCCGCCAGCGTGGCCGTCGCCCGTTCCGCCGTGAGCGATGCCGAGCGCATCCTCGGCTACACCACGCTGACCGCCCCCGCCGACGGCCGCGTGGGCAACAAGCTCGTCGAAACCGGCAACTTCGTCGCCACCGGCCAGACCCTCCTGTCGCTCGCCTCGCTCGACGCGTGGATCATCGCCAATTTCAAGGAAACCCAGCTCACCCGCATGCACCCCAGCCAGTCCGTCGAAGTGAGTCTGGACACCTTGCCCGGCGTAAAACTCCACGGCACGGTGGACAGCCTCGCCCCGGCCAGCGGCTCACAGTTCGCGTTGCTCCCTCCCGACAACGCCACCGGCAACTTCAACAAAGTCGTCCAACGCGTCCCCGTTAAAATCATCCTGGATGCCGACAGCCTCAAAGCCATCGGCCCCCGCCTCCGCCTCGGCCTGTCCGTGATCGTGGACGTGCGTGTGCGTTGAAGCTACCAATCTATATAAAACAAAAGCCGCCAATGACTTGGCGGCTTAAAATGGTGGACCCTACTGGACTCGAACCAGTGACCTCTTCCATGTCAAGGAAACGCTCTAACCAACTGAGCTAAGGGTCCGAAAAGCCGGAGAGTAAGCAGGACTCGACCACATCAGCGCAAGAAAAATTCCGAGGCATTTTCACGGTCTTTTCCGATCTGCTCGCGCAACGCTTCCAAGCTGGAAAATTTCATCTCGGGACGCAGGAAAGCCAGCCACTCCACCGTGAGTTCATCCCCCGTATCAAACGGGCACGGCGCGAGCACATGAACTTCCAGCTTGGGCACCGTGACGTTCTCCATCGTGGGCCGCAGTCCGTAGTTAGCCACGGCCGGCAGTGAAACGGTCGCCTTCGCGCCCGACACCCGCACGGCATACACGCCGAAGCGCGGACGCAGATCGGGCTCCCAAGCGACGTTGAGCGTGGGGAAACCCAAGACACGGCCCAGTTGCTTGCCCGGCGTCACCACGCCTTCCGCAAAGTAGGAATAGCCGAGCAACGCGTTGACCTCCTCCATCCGGCCTTCTTCCAAATAAGTGCGGATGCGCGTGCTGCTGATGGGCTCACCATTTTGGTTGATGCGCTCGGCGCTGACGACACTGAGGCCGAGTTTTTTTGCCTCGGTGACGAGCAAGGTGATGTCTCCGCGCCGGCCGCGGCCAAAGCGCCAGTTTTCGCCGACGTAGATTGTAGCGAGGCCAGGCAGTGCCCGCAGAATATGGGGCAGAAGCGCTTCCGCCTCGATCCCCGCAAAGGCGGCGTCAAACGGCTGCATGATCACGGCGTCCACCCCGAGTTTGAACAACTGCCGGTTTTTCAACGCGGGCGTCATGATGAGGCGCACCGGATTCGCAGGGTTGAAAAATCGGCTCGGGTGCGGCCAGAACGTGAGCACGGCAGCGATCCCGCCGCTGCGCCGCGCGGAGTGAACGGCGGCCTCGATCACCGAGTGATGTCCGAGATGCACGCCGTCAAACATACCAATGGCCAGGTGCAGCGACCGGGCGGCGGGCAGCGCGGAGGCTTCGGCGAGGCTGGAAAACTGAACGGGGAAAGTCATGCCAAGATCGTGGTCCCGATCGGTCAAAAAGAGAGTCTAGCCAAACGCCACGCTGGGCGCGGCTTCGTAGGCGGGGATAAGCACTTTTTCGATCTCGGGCGTGCTCATTTTTTGGAGCTGCTCCAAGGTCACGGCGCGCGACACATTAAGGTTGCCTGAGGCGATGCGACGGAGCGCCGAGAGATGCGCACCGCAGCCGAGGCGTTGACCAAGATCGTGCGCGAGCGTGCGGACGTAGGTGCCTTTCGTGCAGAGCACGCGGAAATCGATCTCGGGCGACGCCCAGCGCACGAGGTCATACTGCGAGATGCGGACGAAGCGCGGCTCGCGCACGACTTCTTCGCCGGCGCGGGCGCTCTTGTAGAGGGCTTTGCCCGCGATCTTGATGGCCGAAAACATGGGCGGCATCTGGTATTGGTCGCCGAGGAAGCCGTTGAGCGCGGCGCGCACATCGGCCTCGGACAGCGCGGGCACAGGGCGCGTTTCCAGCACTTCGCCCTCGGCGTCCTGGGTGTTGGTGGAGGCGCCGAGCGTGATGGTGCCGGTGTATTCCTTGTCCACGCTCATCAGGTATTGGGAGATGCGGGTGGCCTTGCCGACGAGCACCACGAGCAGGCCGGTCGCCATCGGATCGAGCGTGCCCGCGTGGCCGATACGCTTCATGCGCAGGATGCCGCGCAGGCGGGCGACGACGTCGTGCGAGGTGTGCGCGGAGGGCTTGTCGATGAGCAGCACGCCGTCGAGTTCTTTGGCGGGGGCGAGCATCAGGAGGATTTTTTCACGGCGTCCACGGCGGCGATCTGCTCGGCGAGTGCGGCAACGAGTTGCGCCTGAAAATCGGCGATGGTGATGTTTTTCACGTTGAGCCCGGCGGCGCAGGCATGGCCGCCACCGTTGAAGCGACCGGCGACTTGATCGACGCGGTAGGCCGGGTCTTTGGCGCGGAGGCTGGCTTTGATCGCACCGGCGTTTTGCTCGATGAGCACACCGATCTCAACGCCGTCGATGGAGCGCGCGTAATCCACGAGGCCCTCGGTGTCTTCGGCGCTGGTGCCGGTTTCCTGATAAATGCCTTCGGGGAGCGTGCCGATGCAGACGCGGCCGTCGCACTCGTGGCGGAAGGAGGCGAGGAAGCGCTGGAGGAGCTGGAGTTTTCCGGCGGTCTCGCGTTCGTAGAGTTCGGCAGCGGCGGCGGCAGGCTGGGCGCCGCGCGCCATCAGCTCGGCGACGATGAGAAACGTGCGCCGCGAGGTGGAGTGAAAACGGAACTGGCCGGTATCGGTCGCAATGCCGGTGTAGAGCGCCTGGGCGGCCTGGGCATCGATGACGAGATGGTGGTCGATGAAAAGACCGGCGAGAATCTCGGCAGTGGCGGCGGAGCCTACGTCGATGAAGTTGTGCTCGGCGTAACCGATATTCGACAGGTGATGGTCGATGTTGGCGAAGGGCGTGGGGAAGCGCGCTTTGAACCGGTCCCCTGCCCGCACCTGATCGGCGCAATCCACGTAGATCGCGGTGTAATCTCCGGCCGGGAGTCCGTCGAAACGCACGATGGGTGTGTCACCGACGGCGAACGCGAGCCGACGGGGAACGGGATCAGGATTGGCGCAAATGACGTCGAGGTTGAGCGTCTTCAGCACGCGGGAGAGCGCGACTTGCGAACCGATGCAGTCGCCATCGGGACGGGCGTGGGCGATGACAACAATCTTGCGACCTTCCAGCGCACGAAGGAACGCCGCGAAGCGGTCGTAGAATTCGGGATAGATCAGGTCCACGAAGTTACTCCTGTGGTTTCGGCGCGGGAGCGGACGGTTCCGAGGATTCGGTGGCGGCGGCTTTGGCTTTGTCGGCCTGGGCGATCTCGTCGAGCACGCCAAGGATGCGGTTGCCGCGGGCGGTCGAGGTATCGAGCAGATAAATGAAGGCGGGCATGTGCTTGAGCACGATACGACGGCCGAGCTCGAAACGGAAATCCTTGGAGTTGTGCTTGAGCCAGCGGAGGCGGTCGGCGGTAAGTTCATCGTCACCGGTGACCGCGATGAACACGCGGCCCTCGTGAAGATCGGGCGACACCTGCACGCCGGTGATGGTAATGGCGACGGCCTCCTCCTTGTATTGCTTGCGGAGGATGTCGCTCAGCTCGCGCTGGATGAGCTCGTTGACGCGGAGGGTGCGGGTGGACATGGCGGAGGGGAATTTACGATTTTAGATTTACGATTTACGAATTAACGACGGTTCGCGGTCCGAACCAATCGTAATTCGCAAATCGTAATTCGTAAATGGTTAGAGCGACGCGCGGACCTTGGTGATCTCGTAGCACTCGATGACGTCGCCGGTTTCGTAACCGTTGAAGTCGCCGATCTTGATACCGCACTCGAGGCCGGCGCGGACTTCGTTGGCGTCGTCCTTGAAGCGTTTGAGCGTGGCGACCTTGCCCTCGTGAATGATCTCCTTCTTGCGACGGATGCGGGAGGCGGCGTTGCGGGTGATCTTGCCTTCGGTGACAAGACAGCCGGCCACAAAACCCTTCGCGAGCGGGAAGGTCGCGCGGACTTCGGCGGCACCG
>JAHFTG010000288.1 GCA_023269455.1 Opitutaceae bacterium
TTCCATCCGGCTGAAAGCATCGTAGGTCGAACCATCGCCGGAAACCGCCAAGGATTTCCCCACCAACCATCCCGTGCAGGGATTCCCGAGTTCCCATCTCGGGTGCGACACGGCCGCATGCGTTTCGATCACCCGATGAAACTGCCGGTAAAATCCGGCGCTGAAGACTTTCTTCTGCGGCGGTTCGCCTCCGATGAAAAAGGTGTTTTCCGGAGCAATAAAGGCCTGCTCGCGATCATGGGCAAAGCCCAGCACAAACCAGAAATCACAAGGATCATCCTCCGGCGGATTGACGACAAACTCGCAACCACCCCAACGGTTCCCGCCTCCCGGCAGATTCAAACTCATTCCCTCCGGCGAACACGGAATCGTCAAACGCACCCGCAATGAACGAGCGCCATCAGACGCTTCCTTCGCCACCGGTAAAATCGCCTGTGTCGTCATATGCGGTGCCAGCGGGCGGGAAACGTCAGCTTTACTCCTGGTTGCGCCGGAGCCCATACGTGTCCGCCCTTGCCCGCCCCCAGCCACGCACCCCACCAGCTAAACGAACTGTTCGCGACGATCGCGTGGCCGCAACGCGACATCAGCCACAAATCGGCCAGCTCGTTCGATCCATTGTGCCCGACCAACTCGACCGGCGCCCCGCCGAAATCGAGATGCTCCAAGGGCCAGGCCAGATCGTCGCCAAACAACACGAACCGCGGACTGCGCAGTTCCGCACGCGCCGCTGTGATCGCCCTCTGATAATAGTCGGCCGGCAGCGCCTGCGGATACCGCACGCGTCTGAAATGCACAAAAACCGTCTCGACATGATCCGCCAAAGACCGGCCCAGCTCCCGATTGCGCTCATCGTCCGGCGCAGGCGGCGTCAACTCACGTCGAATCAAGTCGGCCTGATCGGAGAAATACGCCTCGGCCTGCCAGTAGCCCAGCAACGTCACCCGCTCCCGCACGGGCTGCAACGCCGTAAACTGGCGCGCATCCAGGTGATGACGCTCCGCCAGATAGCTCCGCCGGTTGCGCGGCAGCAGCTTGTTCAATGCCCGGATCAGCTTGTGTCTCGGGTGTTTTAACGTCGGAGCCACGCGCCACTCCTCGGGCATAACCTTTGCCTGTATTGGAAAACTGCCCAAGCGGTAGTTACGGCCAAAAAAGTCCGCATCGTAACCGCGCTTGTTATCCAGAAACAGCTCCCGAGATGTGCGCACTGCCAGCGCCCGCGCCGCCGCGTAGATGAAAAGCTGGTTGCCCAGCCCCCCCTTCACGATGGCGATGATCGCCCGCGATTTTTCAACCGGTTCGCTCACGCCTTGTGATACTTCGCCGGCCGCCGCTGGATGCAGTTGCGCGTGTCGATCACCGGCATCGGATAGGCCGTGAAATCAAACTCGCGGTAGGCCGAGTGCCCCGTGGAAACCACGATCAGGTCGTAGTCCGGCGTGACGGCGGCGACCGATTTTCGCCCGGCATAGGCCGCGTGTTCACGCGTCAGCGGCACCACCGGCACGAACGGGTCGTGATACTCGACCTTGGCCCCGAGCGCCTCGAACTTCTCGATGAGCTTGTAGCTCGGCGACTCGCGGTCGTCGTCCACGTTGGCTTTGTAGGCCAGGCCGAGGATGAGCACGCGGGCGTTTTTGACCGCCTTGCCGTCGTCGTTTAGCGCCTCGAATGCCACCTTCACCACGTAGTCCGGCATGGCGGTGTTGATCTCCCCCGCCAGCTCGATGAACCGCGTGTGCTGGCCAAACTCGCGCGCCTTCCACGTCAGATAAAACGGATCGATCGGAATGCAGTGGCCGCCAAGCCCGGGACCGGGATAAAACGGCATGAAGCCGAAGGGCTTCGTCTTGGCCGCCTCGATGACCTCCCAGATGTCGATGCCCATGGCGGCATAAACGATCTTGAGCTCGTTCACCAAGGCGATGTTCACCGAGCGGAAAATGTTTTCCAGAAGCTTCGTCGCCTCAGCCACGCGGCACGAGCTCACCGGGACAAGTTTCTGGATCGCGATTCCATAAAGCGCCATGGCCTTTTCGAGACAAGCGGGCGTAAGGCCGCCGACAACCTTCGGGATGCTCGCGACCTTGCTGTCCGGATTGCCCGGATCTTCGCGCTCCGGCGAAAACGCCAAGTGAAAATCAACGCCCGCCTTCAGGCCGGAACCCGCTTCCAGCACCGCGCGCAACTCTCCATCCGTGGTTCCGGGATAAGTCGTGGACTCAAGCACCACGAGCACGCCCTTCGGCAGATGGGGGGCAATCGCGCGGCCGGTATCGAGGACGTAGCTGAGGTCGGGCTCGCGATAGGTGTTGAGCGGCGTGGGAACGCACAGGATCACCGCATCGACCTCGCGCACGCGTGAAAAATCCGCCGAAGCCTCCATCTGGCCGCCCGCGCGCGCCGCCGCGATCGTCTCGGCGCCGACGTGCTTGATATAGCTTCGCCCGCCGTTGATGGCGTCCACCTTCCTCTGGTCGATGTCGAGACCGAGCACACGCCCGCCCGAACGGGCGAACTGCAGGGCGAGAGGCAGCCCGACGTAACCGAGGCCGACGATGGCGATGTTTTTCATGCGAATAAAAACTCACTCCAACCCATCCTGCCGCCGAATGTAAGCGAAATTATTTCTCCGGAACCAGTTCGCGGTAAACCGCCAGCGTCGCCGCGCACATGGCTTCCTTGGTGAAGGGCTCGCCCACCACGCCCGGAACGGCCTTCTCCCTCAAGATCGAAGCCGTCGCCTTCACGAGTCCGGCCACATCCCGCAGCGGCACCGCCCCTTGGGGGAACAATGCGCGTAGCTGCTCCGCCACCCCGCCGTGATCGTAGCCGACGACCGGTTTTCCGAGTGCAAACGCCTCCAGCGTGGTCCGGCCAAACGACTCCGGCTGCACCGAGAGGCAATACACGATGTCCGACACCGCCATGATCTCGCGGATGTCCCCGCGATAACCGAGAAACGTCACCTCATCGCGCAACCCCAGCCGTTCGACGGACGCGCGCAACTCTCCCATATAGGCCTTTTTCTTGGCGTGCGTGTCGCCCACCACCAACCCGTGCGCGGCGACGCCCGCCGCCTTCAACCCGGCGACCATCGCAAAAAAATCCTCGTGGCCCTTGAGCCGCGTGATCCGCCCGGGCAACAGCAGCACCGCCTTGCCCGCCATCTGCGGCTGGGCCGCCGCCCAATGCTTCAGCCAATCGGCATCCGGCGTGAATCCCCGCGGCAGTTCCGCGAGCTCGACGCCGCGTGGGATGACCCGGAGCGCCCCCGCCGGAGTCTTGCGGTAATTGTGCGTGACGTAGTCGCGGATGCAGTGCGACACCGAGATCACCCGCTCGCCCCGCGCCATGATCGCCGAGTAGAAGTTGACCGAATAAAACCCG
>JAHFTG010000059.1 GCA_023269455.1 Opitutaceae bacterium
CTTGCCGGTTGTCTCGAACGAGTCCGCGTTGCCGATCAGATGGCGGCCCGCCAGCTCGTCGAACACCTCCACCCCATGGTCATCCGCATCGTGCGCGCCCGCCTGCCGCGCCGCGTCGCCGAGGAAGACCTCACCCAGGAAATCTTTCTGAAAATGTTCACCCGCCTCGCACAGTATCAGGGGAACGTGCCTTTCACGCATTGGGTGTCGCGCATCGCGGTGACGACCTGCATCGACCATTTGCGTTCGCAAAAACGCCGCCCCGAATTCCGCTGGGCCGATCTTTCCGAAAACGAGGCCGATGTGCTCGACGCCGTGCTCACGAGCGAGAACGACGTGACCGCCGGGGACGCGCTCGCCGCCCATGAACTGGTTCACAAGCTGCTGGGCCAGCTCAAGCCCGAGGACCGCATGGTCCTCCAGCTTCTCGACCTCGAACAAAAAACCCTCGCCGAAGTGAAAGACCTCACCGGCTGGAACATCACCCTCGTCAAAGTCCGCGCTTTCCGTGCGCGCCGCAAACTGCAAAAACTCTTCGTAGAACTAAAGAAAAAGGAACGCTCATGAACCCACGCACCTCACTCTGGTTTCGCCTCGTGCAAGCCGCCCGCCTCGCGCCCGCCGATGCGCGTGACGAGGCCGCGCCGCATGGTTTTTCCACGCGCGTGGCGGCGCTCGCGTTTGCCACCGCCAACCCTTCGCTTTCCGCCATGCTGGCGCGTCTTTCCTGGCGCGCCTTGACGGTCGCGGCGCTCGTGATGGTCGTGAGCGTCGCGGCCAACTTCAAGCCGTTGGTCGCGACGTTTTCCCAAGACCGTGATACCACCGCCGCGCTGAGCGATCCGGTGGGCGACTGGCTCAATCTTTCCTGAACCGTGCCTATCAACTGGAAAGTTCTCTCGGCCTTCACGGGCATCTTCCTCGCCGGAGCGGTCACGGGCGGTTTCGTCGGCGTGCCGCTGTCGCATCACTTCGGCCCGAAGCCGATCACGACCGAACAGTTTGGTCCGCAGCAGATGAAGAAAATGACCGAGCAGCTCGATCTCACGCCTGCGCAGCGGGAGAAGTTGAAGCCCATTTTTAAGCAGGCCGGCGACGATCTGAAAACCACCCGCAAGGAAGCGTTCAAGGCCACCACGGATATATTCGAACGAATGGAATCGGCGATCTCGATAGAGCTGACCGATGCGCAGCGCGTGCGCTTCAACGAAATGCAGGCGCAGGAGCGCGAGCGCCGCAAACAATGGATGCTCGAACGCGCCAAGCAGCGCGGCGACATGCCGCTGCGAGGTCCGTCGCCGGGCTCTTCGCCTATGCCGCCGATGCCTCCGGGGCCGCAAGGTCCGAGCGGCGCCCCCTCTGTGCCTGCGTCGGGTCCCGCGTCGGCGACTCCGGCGGCGTCTTGATCGCGGTGGTGGGGCGCGGTTTGCAGACGCGGGCTTGAGCTTGTTGTTATTTGAAGGACGATTCTCGGAAAGATGAGCGGTCTTCTCGGACAACTTCTTTATTTCGGTTACGGCGCGGATCTCCGTCGTGAAGGGTTTATGCGCCGCTGTCCCGGGGCGGACTGGTTGGGGCTCGCGAAACTGGAAGACCATCGCTTCGTGATCGGTGCGCACGGCGTCGCCACGGTTAAGCCCGAAAAGGACGCGGTCGTTTGGGGTGCGTTGTGGCTCGTGCCGGCGGGCGAGCTGGCTGTGCTCGATGCTTTTGCGGGAGTGGTGGAAGGTCGCGCCGAGCGCACCACGCGGCGGATTGTTTCGCCGGCCGGACCTCGCACGGAGGCGATGATGTATGTCGGCTCGTTGCCTGGTTCCGCCGGTGCGAAAAAGGTCGCCGGGTATATGGCGGAAGTGATCGCAGGGGCCGAGGAAAGCCGGGTCCCCGCCGCTTATCTCAAGGAGCTGAAAACGTGGGCGGAGCCGAAGGGTTGAAACGCCCGATCAACGCGGAAAACGAGAAAAAGATTCTCGTTGAACTGGCGATGGCGCGGGGCACTGTCCGCGTTGGCCAGGTGCCATGCATGGGCAGGCGCGTGAACCCCGCCAGGACCGGAAGGTAGCAACGGTAACGACGTCCTCCTAGTGCCGTGGAGTGCCTGGCCACTTTTATTTTTCAGTCGTGATCTACTGGTGGTGCGCGAGATCGCGGACCTCACAAAAACTTCACGCACACCGGGATGCCGAGCGTCACGGTCTGGCCGGTGGGAGTCAGTTTTCCCGTGGCGGTATCGACCGCGAAGATCACGAGCGAATCACTGTCCTGATTGGCGGCGATGAGCCAGCGGCCGGTCGGATCAAGGGCGAAGTTGCGCGGGGTCTTGCCTTGCGTGGAGACGTCTTGGATGAGCGAGAGCAGGCCGGTGGCGGGATCGACGGCAAAAACCGCGATGCTGTCGTGGCCGCGATTGGAACCGTAAACAAAACGCCCCGACGGATGCACCACGACTTCCGCCGTGGTGTTTTTGCCGGTGAAACCGGCGGGGAGCGTCGGCACGGTTTGCAGCGTGGTGAGCGCGCCGGTGGCGGGGTTGAGGGCGAAGGTCGTGATCGTGTTGGCCAGTTCGTTGATGAGGTAGGCGTGCTGGTTGTCGGGGTGCAGCGCGAGGTGACGCGGGCCGCTGCCGGGTGCGAGGATCGTTTCGCCGGCCGGTGTGAGCGTGCCGGCGGCGGAATCCACGCGGCAGGTGTAAACATGGTCGTTGCCCAGATCGGCCGCGAAGGCGAAACGTCCATCGGGCGTGAGCGTGATCGAGTGCGCGTAGGGTTGTTTCTGGCGCGTCGGGTGGACGCTGTGGCCCTCGTGCTGAATCACGCTCGACGGCTCGCCGACACCGCCGCCGGCGAGAATGGGCAACATCGCCACGGTGCCGCCGCCGTAGTTGGCGACGAACACGGCTTTGCCGTCGGGGCCGACGTTGAGGTGGCACGGACCGCGTCCGCCGGAAGGCGCGTGGTTGAGGAGCGTGAGCAGGCCGGTTTTCGCATCGAGCGCGAAGGCGTCCACCGTGCCGCTGGGTTTCCCGGCGTAGGGCGCATCGGCGCCTTCCGAAACGGCGTAGAGGTGGCGGCCGTCGGGCGCGAGGGCGAGGAAGGAGGGATTGGACGCCGCGCCTGCGAGCGTGAGTTCGCCGAGCTTGCCGGTTTCGGGGTCGAAGCGCCCCACGTAGATGCCCTTGCTGGTGGTTTTCGTGTAGGTGCCGACGTAAACAAGCAATTCGCGGGCGGAAGCGAGCACGGTCGTCATAAGAAAAAAAGAAAGAATCAGGGCTAAACGCATGGGGTGGGCGGGGCGGGAACCTTGAGCGACACGGGAGTTGCATGCAAGCCGTGCGCCGCCCACGTTGGGGCGCTTATGGCTTTGTTCAGCTTGCTCGATGTGAATCTCTGCTTCGGTGGTCCGGCGATTTTGGAAAACGTGAATTTCCAGGTCGATCCCGGCGAACGGCTCTGCCTGGTCGGCCGCAACGGCGCGGGCAAGTCCACTCTCATGAAGATCATCGCCGGCGAGATGAAGCCCGATACCGGCGCCGTCTTCCGCCAGCCCGGCGCGGTTTTCACCCGGCTCGTGCAGGAAATCCCCACCGACCTCACGGGCTCCGTCACCGAGATCGTCACCTCCGGCCTTCGCGTCCAAGGCGACCACGAGGAAGACTGGGAGCGCGACCTGCGCGTCGATACCCTTATCGAGAAACTCAACCTTCCGCCGCAGGCCGATTTTACCGCGCTCTCCGGCGGACTCAAACGCCGCGCGCTCCTCGCCCGCGCCCTCGCCGGCCAGCCTGATCTGCTCCTCCTCGACGAGCCGACCAACCACCTTGATCTCGCATCCATTCTCTGGCTCGAAGACTTCCTCCTGAGCGAAAAAATCACGCTCTTCTTCGTGACCCACGACCGCGCCTTCCTGCGCAAGCTCGCCACCCGCATCGTCGAACTCGACCGCGGCCGCCTCGCGAGCTGGGCCTGCGATTACGACACCTACCTCGTTCGCAAAGAAGAAGTCGTCGCCGCCGAGGAGCGCAACCAGGAGCTTTTCGACAAGAAACTCGCCCAGGAAGAAGTGTGGATTCGCAAGGGCGTGAGGGCCCAGCGCTCCCGCGCCGTCGGCCGCGTCCACGCGCTCGAAGCCATGCGCGAAGAACGCCGTGCCCGCCGCGACCGCACGGGCAACGTGAACATGCGCCTCGCCGAAGCCGAGAAGACCGGCGTGAAGGTGCTCGACGCCGAAAACGTCTCCTTTTCCTATCCCGACGGACGCCTGCTCCTGCGCGATTTTTCCACCGTCGTCACGCGCGGCGACAAGATCGGCATCATCGGGCCGAACGGCGCGGGCAAGACCACGCTCATCAAGCTCCTCCTCGGCCAGCTCGCGCCCACCGGCGGCACGCTGAAGCTCGGCACGAAGCTCGAGGTCGTTTACTTCGACCAGCTCCGTGACCAGATCGACGACAACAAGACCGTGGCCGACAACATCGCCGACGGAAACACCACCGTCACCGTCAATGGCCGCTCGCGCCACGTCATCGGCTACCTCCAAGATTTTCTCTTCACACCCGACCGCGCCCGCACGCCGGCCCGCGTGCTCTCCGGAGGCGAGCGCAATCGTCTCCTCCTCGCGCGCCTCTTCACGAAGCCGGCCAATGTGCTCGTGATGGACGAGCCGACCAACGATCTCGACGCCGAGACGCTCGACCTGCTCGAAGACCTGCTCGTCGAGTATCAGGGCACGCTCCTCATCGTGAGCCACGACCGCGACTTCCTGGATAACGTCGTGACCAGCACGTTTGTCTTCGAGGGCAACGGCATCATTGGCGACTACGTGGGCGGCTATGCCGACTGGGTCAGCGAGAAAGCCAAGCTCGCGGCCGCCGCGGCGAAGCCGGTCGCTGCGGCCAAGACGTCGGGCGTCATCGTGTCCAAATCCGGCGTGGTCGCGAAGCCCGCACGCAAATTCACCAACAAAGAACAACGCGAACTCGCCGAGTTGCCCGCGCAGATCGAAAAACTCGAAACCGAACAGGCCGCGCTTACTGCCAAGCTCGGCGACGTGACGATCTACCGCAAAGACCCGGCGGGCGCCGCCGCCGCAAAAAAACGTCTCGACGAAATCGAGGCCGAACACGCCACCGCCTTCGCCCGCTGGGAGGAGTTGGAAGCGGCGAAGAACGGCTGAGGCCGTTATGCTCTGCTCAGTTTAACGGGATACTTAAACTGATGGGAACCGGCCTGACTGCTTGGATCTCACTCGAGATCCGAAAGCGCGGTCAGGCCGGGGATTTTCTGATAGTGGCGGTCGAACGTGAGTACAGTTGCGCCGTGTTCGAGCGCGGTCACGCCGATGATGATATCGGGCAGGGGAATGACTTCTCCCCGGCGGTCCAGCTCCCACGCCAAGTTGGCGACGCGTTGCCAGCCGGCCGATGTGAGATGGAGCAGCCGGGTAAGCGAGAATGCATCTGCGTAGTGATCACGCAGGCGTGGGTCGCTGCGACCGCGGAGCACTTCTGCCCAGATTACGCCGTTGATCGCAAATTCGTATTCCAGCTCGAAGTCTTTCAACTGCTCGAAAGGATCGATGCCGTTGCGCTGATGCGTGATGAAATAACTGCTGTCCACCAAGACCAGCGGGTTCATGCGGAGGAGTCTCCGGCAGGGTTGGCGCCGGAGCCCGGCGGCTCGTTGACGGACCAGCCCGAGGCACGCAACTGAGCGCGCCGCGCCCGGCGTTTCACGGCATTATCGAGGGCGCGACGCACGGCATCTTCGTCGATATCGGGCGCATCGAGCAGATCAGAAGGCTTGGGGGCGGCATCGGCTGCCAGTTCGCCGGGGGCCACGCCGAAACCTTGGCGCCAGACGCGATCTTGCTTCGCCCGGCGGGCGGCTTCACGGAGGGCGTATTCGACCGCTTCGCGCTTTGTGCTGCGACCCGTGAGCGACATGACTTCGGCCAGCACGTCTTCGGGGATTTCAATGGTCATTTTCATGAAAATTATCGGTGGCTGAGAAGCCGTATGGGTTTGGAGCCATACGGCAATGATATAATATGGGAGATGACCCATCTATTTTATTATAAATATGAAACAAATATAGATTTTTTATCCTGCGTTCGGGGGATCTTACCTGTTTCCCGCGTCACGTCGGTGAGTGCCGGCAGGCTCTATGCGGCTGCAGAGAGTTGATTTTAAGGGTTTTAAAAAATCGTAAATCACGATACGGATTTCGCCGTCGCCAGCAACGACTGCGGATGAGCTACCCCCTTGGCTCGTCCTGTTTGGAATTATTCCATGACAACCCCGAAAGCATACCCCTATGACGACTGCTGCCCCGTTTCGCACCCTGCTTGTTACCGGTGCGTCCGGCCACCTTGGCCGGCGCGTTGTTGATCTCTTGATCGAATCCCATTCCGGCCGCGTGATCGCGGCTTCGCGCATCCCGGCAAAAATCGCCGATCTCACGCTGCATGGCGCGGAGGTGAAGCCTCTGAATTTTGACAATCCTGTCTCGCTGGACGCGGCCTTTACGGGCGTGCGTCGGCTGCTGCTCATCAGCACCGACGAGATTCTGGAGCCGGGCCGGCGTCTCGCGCAGCATCGCAATGCCATCGAGGCGGCGGTGCGGTGCGGCGTGCAGCATATCGTCTATACCTCGATCGCGCAGACGGCGTCCGGGTCGGTCGTGGCGGCCACGCACGATCACGTCGAGACGGAGAAGTTACTGGCCGCGACGAAGCTCGGGTGGACGATCCTGCGCAATAATCTCTACGCGGAAAACCTGCTCGCTCCGTTGACGCGCGCGCTGGCGACCGGGCGTTGGCACACGGCGGCGGGCGAGGGCGCGGCGGCCTATGTGACGCGCGAAGACTGCGCGCAGGCCGCCGCTGCCGCGCTCTCGGGTTCGTTTGACGGGCAACGCACGCTGGACATCACCGGTCCGATGGCGGTGACGCATGGCATGATCGCACGATGGGCGATGGAAACCACGGGGAAGCCGCTCGTGCATGTGCCGGTGGATGCGGCGGCGGTGCAGGCGGACTGGATCGAGGCGGGCGTGCCGGCTTCGATGGCCGCGGTGTTGGCGACGTTCGACGCGGGTATTGCTCGCGGTGAGTTTGCCAAGGCGTCGCGCATCGTCGCCGAGCTTACGGGACGGCCCCCGACGAATCTGCCGGCGTTCCTTCGCGCGCACCGAGCCCATCTGCTGCAGCTCTGAGCTGAAATGGGTCAACAGCCCGTAAACGCACCTAGGGTCATTCCATTCACCTTGGTCTCACTTTCGCGGTAGGTGTTTAAATATCCACCGCGAATCGATTGCCCGAGTCCTTGTGAGTGAAAGTCAGGTCGGGATAAAAATTCTGGTGCTGGCAAAGTTCTATTTCCAAGCGGTGCTTCTCGGCGAATTCGACGAACATCGGAAAATAGCAGGAGTTCCAAGACTTTTGAGACATTTCGGCGAGGTCGGCGCCTTTGCCGCCGAGGAGGGGTTTCATCGAGCCGTCGCTTGGCCAAGCGGAAAATCGCGGGCAACGGACGGGCTGGTGGACCGACTACCGCTTGATCTTCGCCACCACGTCGGGGTGGGTTTCGAGGTAGCGGCTGAGTTTTTCCAACGCCTCGAAGGTCTCGGGGCTCACGTGGTGCTCCATGCCTTCGACGTCGTGATCGACGACCTCTTTTTCAAGGCCGAGCAGGGTGAGGAAATTGGTCAGCAATTCGTGCCGGTGGGCGATGCGGGCGGCGACTTCTTCACCGGCGCTGGTGAGGACCATGCCGCGGTATTTTTCGTATTTTACGAGGCCTTCGCCATCGAGGCGCTGGACCATCGTGGTGACGCTCGCCTGGGAAATCTTCAGCTCGGCGGCGATGTCCACCACGCGCGCGTAGCCCTTTTTTTGGATGAGCTCGCTGATGCGTTCGAGGTAGTCCTCGACCGCGGCGGTCGTGCGCGGCGGCGGGGGTGTCGGTTGATCGGCCACGCGGGGGAAACTAGCGTCAGGCCGGGGGAGAAATCAAACGCCTAGTCCGGCGGGCGGTTATTTTTTCTCCGCGCGCTGGGCGCGGAGGACGACGCGGAACATCTGGAGCACGAGCCAGAAGACGCCGCTCATGCAGGTGGCCGTGAGCGCGGACCACGCGAAAACCACGCGGATGTCGTCCGACGGCACGTGCGAGCGGAGCACGCAGAACATGATGGCGAAAAACGTGCCGACCAAAATGAGGTCAACAAAGAGGCTGGCGGGTGTGACGAGCTTGGTTTCGGTCGGCTGCGACATGATGGGGGAAACAGACTCGGCGGCAGGCAGGTTGTCCACCCGTTTTTTATGAGGAGGGGAGGAGGGCGTGGGCGCAGGGGCGGCCGGCGGCGAAATCGGCGATGCTTTGCAACGTGGTTTCGGCGATGGCGGTGAGCGCCTCGTGGGTGAGGAACGCCTGATGGCCGGTGAGCAGGACGTTGGGATGGGCGATCAGCCGCGCGAGCAGGGCGTCGGAGAGGGGTGCGCCGGAATGGTCGTCGTAGAAGAAGGCGGCTTCGTTTTCGTAAACATCCAGCCCCAGCCGCCCGAGCTGGCCGCTGTCGAGGGCGTCGAGGGCGGCGGCGGTGTCGATGAGGCCGCCGCGGCTGGTGTTGATGAGGGTCGTGCCGTGTTTCAGGCGGGCGAGGCGGGAGGCGTTGATGATGTGCCGCGTCGCGGGCAGGAGCGGACAGTGGAGCGAGACGATGTCGGCCTGCGCGAGGAGTTCATCCAGTTCGTAAAACGTGAAGCCGGCGGCGAGCGTCTCGGCGGGCGGGTGCGGATCGTGGGCGAGCACGCGGCAGCCGAAGCCTTGCAGGATCCGGCCGGTGATCGTGCCGATGCGTCCGGTGCCGACGAGGCCGACGGTTTTGCCATGCAGGTCGAAGCCCATGAGTCCTTCGAGGCTGAAGTCGCCCTGGCTGACGCGGCCGTAGGCGAGGTTGATGCGGCGGTTGAGCGTGAGCAGGAGGGCCACGGCGTGCTCGGCGACGGCATAGGGAGAGTAGGCGGGCACGTTGACCACGGTCATGCCGAGCGCGGCGGCGGCGGCGAGATCGACGTTGTTATAACCGGCGCAGCGCAGGGCGATCAGGCGTGTGCCTCCGGCGCCAAGCAGGCCGAGGACCTCGGTGTCGAGCCGGTCGTTGACGAATGCACAGACGACCTCGCAGCCGCGGGCGAAGGCGGCGGTTTGCGGCGTAAGGCGCTCCTCGAAACACACGATATGGCGGCCCGCCGCCGCGCTGGCCGCGCCCAGATACTCGCGGTCGTAGGATTTGGCGCTGAAGACGGCGATGTTCATTACGTGTGAGATGGGATTGATGGGAGTGTTCCTCATTGCGACGGAGGGTCGAGTCTCTAGGTTGAGCTTACATGTTGCCGTCTGACTCTTTAGCGAAACGTAGCCGGGCTTTTGTCGAGCAATTGAAACGCACGCAGATTTACCGAGACTACGAGGAGTCTTATCGCGACACGACGGGTTTGCCCATCAATCTGCGCGCGTTGGAGGCCTTCGATCTGCCGCACCATAAGGACCCGAACGAGAATCCGTTTTGCGCGCTCATGGCCAAGAGCAACCGGTCGTGCTCCGCGTGTCTCCAGTTGCAGAAGCGGGTCGAGGTGGAAGCGCAACTGGAGCCGAAGACGTTGAAGTGCTTCGCCGGCCTGTGCGATTCGGCCGTGCCCATCCGCGTGGGGGAAAACCTGGTGGCGTTCCTGCAGACCGGCCAGGTGCTGCTGCACCGGCCCACCAAAAAACAATTCGCCCAGACGACCCGCCAGATTCTCAAATTCGGCACGGATGTGGATTTGAAACAATTGGAAGAGGCCTACTTCCAGTCGCGCGTGGTCAGCAAAAAACAATACGATTCCATCCTGCGCCTGCTTTCGATTTTCGCGCAACATCTCACGATTTTGAGCAACCAGCTCGTCGTCAGGGAGGAGCACGCCGAGGCTCCGTCCATCACCCGGGCGCGCGTCTATATCACCGACAAACATACGGACGACCTGTCGCTCGACGAGGTCGCCAAGGCGGTTAACATGAGCGCGTTTTACTTCTGCAAGATGTTCAAGAGGTCCACGGGCATGACGTTCACCGACTACCTCGCCCGCGTGCGCGTTGAGAAGGTCCGGAATCTTTTGCTCAATCCGCACAAGCGCATCAGCGAGGCGGCGTTCGAGGCCGGGTTCCAGTCGCTGTCGCAGTTCAATCGGGTTTTTCGCAAGATCGCCGGCGAGGCGCCCACCGTCTATCGGGCGAAGCTTCATGGTGACGGGGCGGCTTGAGAATCACCGGCTGCAGACGGCAGAATCGGAGGGTTATTCAAAGGGAGGGGCTTTGCGGTCTTTTCGAACGCGTGGCGGCCGCCCTCGGAGCGGGATGTGCGGTGATCGCAGTGTGCGTTGTGCAGACAGAGTGTGCAGAAAGTGGCGATCTCTCGGCGGGCGACGATTTCCAGGGCGAGCTCGATTTCCTCCGCGTCGGCAGGATTGATGGGGCCGCCGCCTGAGCAGACATTCAGGCCATCGTGCAGCGAAATCTTCGCGGTCGAAAAA
>JAHFTG010000289.1 GCA_023269455.1 Opitutaceae bacterium
AGAAGGCCAAGGTCGTAGCCCTGCCTCAAACCAACGACGAAAACTACAAGTTCCCCCCGCTCTCGATCCTCAAGGAACAAGTCCGTCCCTCCGCCGAAAACTCCGAGCAGGAGCACGCGCAAAACGCCCAGAATCTCCTGCGCATCCTGAGCGAATTCGGCGTCGAGGTCACGCTGGGTGAGATTCACGTCGGCCCCGTCATCACCCGCTACGAACTCGCCCCCGCGGCCGGCGTGCGCGTTGAAAAAATCTCCGGCCTCGATAAAAACATCGCGCTCGGCATGCGCGCCCAGTCCGTGCGCATCCTCGCGCCGATTCCCGGCAAGGCCGCCGTCGGCGTCGAGGTACCCAACCAGAACTCCACGCCCGTTGGCATGCGCGAGATCATCGAGAGCGAAGACTGGGTCGGCGCGAAGAGCGAGCTGCCCATCGCCCTCGGCAAAGACGTCTCCGGCAAGCCGCTCATCAGCGACCTCACCAAGATGCCCCACTTGCTCATCGCCGGCGCCACCGGCTCCGGCAAATCGGTGTGCATCAACTCCATCGTCGCCTCCATCCTCTACTCGAAGAGCCCGAAGGATGTGCGCCTGATCATGGTGGACCCGAAGGTCGTCGAGTTGAAGGTCTTCAACTCCCTTCCGCACATGCTCATCCCGGTCGTGACCGAACCGAAGAAAGTCCCCGGCGCGCTCAAGTGGCTCCTCGGCGAGATGGAGCAGCGCTACCAGATTTTCGCCAAGTGCAACGTGCGAAACATCGTCGGCTTCAACACCCGCAAGAAACCCGCGCCCGGCGATCCCGCGCCCGCCGCCGACGCCCAACCCGGACTCGACGGCATCGACCCCGCCACGCTCGACCTCGACGAGCCGCTGCCCGAGCGTCTGCCCTACATCGTCGCGATCATCGACGAACTCGCCGACTTGATGATGGTCGCCCCCGCCGAGATCGAGACAAGTATCGCCCGCCTCGCCCAGCTCGCCCGCGCCGCCGGCATTCACCTCATCATCGCCACGCAGCGCCCGTCGGTGAACGTCATCACCGGCGTCATCAAGGCCAACCTTCCCTCGCGCATCGCCTTCCAAGTCGCCTCGCAAGTGGACTCCCGCACCATCCTCGACGGCAAAGGTGCCGAGACGCTCATCGGACGCGGCGACATGTTGTTCTCCCCCCCCGGCAGTTCCCGCCTCCTGCGCGCACAAGGTGCGTTCGTCTCCGATGAGGAAATCATCGAGCTGGTCGAATTCCTGAAGGTCAACGGACCGCCCCAATACGCCCAGTCCGTCCAGCAGCAAATCGACCGCGCCGCCGCCGAAGACGACGACGAGGACGGCGAACCCGACAGCGACATGGGCGACGACGAAGAGTTGTTTCAACAGGCTCTCGACGTGCTCCGCTCCACCAAGCGCGCCTCGACTTCGATGATCCAGCGCCGCCTGCGCATCGGCTACAACCGCGCCGCCCGCATCATGGATCTCATGGAAGACAAAGGCATCATCGGCCCCGAAAACGGCTCCAGCCCCCGCGAGATTTTGAAGGACCTCGATACCCTCTGAGCGTCTGATAACAAATCCTTCTTCCCCTCCTCCCTCCTTTTCCTTACTCACACCTCATGCAGACCATCGGCGAACGCCTCGAAGAAGCCCGCAAACGTAAAGGCATCTCCATCCGTGAAGCGGCCGAGGCCACCAAGATCCGCGGCGACTACCTGCACAAGTTCGAGAACAACCAGTTCGACATCCGCCTGCCCGAGATTTACGTGCGCGGCTTTCTCCGCTCCTACGCCGTCTATCTGAAACTCCCCGGCGACAAAATTTCCAACGACTATCTCGCGCTCGGCCTCGGCGGCGACAAACACGGTCGCCCCATCAACCGCGAAATCTACGGCCGCATGGATCTCTCGGTCGCCTCCGCCGCCAAAAATCCCGAGGACGCCCGCCCCGCCCCTTCGCCCGCCGCCGCCGCGATGACGCCCGGCAGCGAACCCGTCCACGCCGGTAGCGACAACAACCCGGCCACCTTCCGTCCACGCGGCGGCGGTGGCGGCTTTGCCATCGATCCCAATCTCATCATCAAAGGCGCCGCCCTCATCGGCGGTGCCGTGGTGCTCGTGCTGCTGCTCGTCTGGGGCATCGGCCTGATGACGAACAAATCCAAGTCCGCTTCCACCGCAACCGCCTCCACGGATAACACCACTTGGGTTAAACCTCAGTCCGGCGAACGCTCGCTCGGCATCGTCGCATCGGGGCCGGTCGATCTGATCACATTGACCGACAGCAACGGCGCGGTCCTTTATCGCGGCTCGCTCAGCGCAGGCGACACGCGCGCCGTGCCACGCAGCACCGCGATCACCATCGCGACGGAACAACCGCAAAACATCAGTGTGCAGATCGAATCCGGCGGTCCTCTCTACGGACTCAAAGACCCGAAGACCGGCCAGTTCCTGAAACGCTCCACGGTCAAGGCACCGTAAAACCGGAAGCCCCCATCACAAAAAAGCCGCACGAGAAATCGTGCGGCTTTTTTTACGTCCGAGGGTTCCCCGATAAAATCTTTCACCGCAGCGCCACCGGTGGTCCGAGCACTTCGCGCAGGATGATCGCCTTGCGCAGCGAACGGGCGTTCCTCAACTCGCGCAGGCCATAAACATCGTCGGCCCGGGCGATAACCGCCTCGGCCTCGGTTTCCGCCGGCTTTGAAACCTGCCACGACGCTCGATTCACGGCGACATGCTGCGCCGTCTTGATCGCCGCAAGCTGCTCGGCCAGCTCGCGCTGCTGCTCCAAAATCGGATCGACCGCCGGAACCGTTTCCACCCGCGCGACGGGCTCTTCGACTTTATACGGCGAACGCTCTTCCGCCGGTTCGGCCCAGCTCGGCATCGGGAACAGCGGCTCCGGCGCCTGAGAAGGCATCGGCGGCGGCGAAACCTGTCCGCGACGCTCGGCGATTTTACGACGGATTTCCTCCTGAAGCCGACGCGTGCGCTCGGCGTCCTCGCTGTCGTCATACGGCTGCGGGCGCGATTGCGGCGCGGACGACTCTTCGGCCGCCGGCTTCAGCTTCTTGAGCAACGACGACACCACCATGATGATCACGAAGATCAAAACAGGATGCTTGAGCAGCCAGTCTATCATGGTGTGGTCGGCGAAGGGTTGCGGTTAACAGTTATGCGTCGAACGGAGCGCGCTTACTTCTTGTCGTCGGGCTGCGCGATGGACTTCCGCATGGCGGTGTCGGACTGGATGTTTTCCATCTTGTAGTAGTCCATCACGCCGAGCTTCCCGTTGCGAAATGCCTCGGCCAGAGCGAGAGGCACCTGGGCCTGCGCCTCGACGACCTTCGCCTGCATCTCCTGCACTCGTGCCTTCATTTCCTGTTCG
>JAHFTG010000290.1 GCA_023269455.1 Opitutaceae bacterium
TGGCCGATGAGCGGGGCGAGGGCTTTGAGCGTGGCGGCATTTTTTTCGCGCGCGCGGGCGAGCATTTCGGTGGCGGTGGCGAAGTAGGTGTCGGCAAGAGACATGGTGGAATTTAAAAAAGAGTGGGGCGACGTAGTCAGAGCCAAATAAAATGAGCCATATATGCGTATGCTATTAGCGTCTTTACGGCATTGCCGTATCTGGATTTGGCGTTTGAGCCAAATGGGTTTGAGCCAAATGAGCCAAAGGGAGCGGACCGCCATGCCAGCGGCTGCCGCGTAATCGCCCTTTCATGTGGGCGCGGCCTTCGGTTTCCAGTTCGAGCATGAGGCGTTTCACTTGAGCGCGGGACTGGGCGGGCAGCACTTGGAGGAGTTCGGACATGGGTGCGCCGGAGGCTTGTGAATCGCGCACGTGTTTTTCGAGAAGGGCTTTGTTGGTTTCGTGGTCCAATCCTTTCCTCCGGGTGTAGGTGCCGGGAGTGCCGATCACCGCGTAGATCTCGCGGGATAAAAAATAGCGCATGCCTTTGCCTCGGCCCATGCGTTCGACCGCGCCAGCATCAACGAGGCTGGGCAGACGTTCGCTTAACGCCGGTGCCAGCGGCTGGTCGCGTTGCAGGGCATCGAGGGCGAGATAATCGCAGGTTGAAAAATTGGCGAGGCGTTCGTCGCCCAAGCGTTGGAGGAAGCGGATGAAGGCGGGGTTTTGAACGGTGCCGGAAAGCGTGAGGCGCACTTCGTGGGTGGCGGAACCGGTGAAGCTGGGGAGTGGTTTCGTCTGCTTGATCGCGCTTTCGATCATGAGGTTCATACCCTGGCCGGCACGTTCCACGAGCCCTGCCTTGGAGAGTGCTTCGGCAAGGCGGCGGTTGCGGGGGTTTTGCTGGTCGGCGATGTTCTCCGGAGTGATACCCGAGGGAAAGCCGCCGGGGCTTACGACTTCCAGCCGGCGAGAGTATTGACGGATGAAGATGGAGCCGCCGAGGCGGTAGTCACGGTGAGCGATGGCGTTGAGGATCGCCTCGCGGATGGCGATCTCGTCGAAGGTGGGAATATCGTAGCGGAAGAAATCGTCCTGGTGGCTTTGGCGGTCATTGCGGAGATTTATTTTTTGCCAGAGTGAATCGAGAATAGTGAAGAAACCCTGGCGATACTCCTCGCGGTCTTGAGCAGGGCCGGAGGCATCGGACGAGCGGTATTCGAAGACGATTTCAGCCTGTGGGAGATGTCGTCCCAAGGCGGCGCGGGTGCCGAATAAAATCAGGGCGGCATTGCAGGGGCGACCGTCAACGAGCAGCTCGGCATCAGTGAGGATTTCGGGGATCGTCTTGGATTCAAGGCGAAGCCCGGGAGATTTGCGGGCCCAGCGTCGGCAAAATTCTGCCAAGGCGTCGGCATCAAGATCGGCCACCGAAGCGGAACTGGGGTTTGCGGAAAAATCCGGGGCGACTTCGGCATAAATGGCGCGTAGCTCGGTGTCGCCAAGGTGGGTGAGCTCGTCTCCCGCCCGTTTGTAATAACAGCCCTCGTCGCTCCACGCCGTGCCCGGCAGGCGGGCGGGCACATGGAAAATAAGGACGCGCCGGTTTTCGTGATAATACTCCTCGACCGGGATGCGATGGTTGAGGCGTTGATGGAGTCCGGCCTCGGTGCGCCCCGGTTCGTCAAATGCAGATGTTCCCACGATCTCGCGCGGTCTGCGGTCGGACACGCCGAGAATGATTTTCCCGCCGCCTTCATTGGCGATGGCGACGCAATATTTGGCCAGCTTGTCGAAGTCGTAGCGATTGGCCGCAGCCTTGAACTCGAGCCGGGTGCCTTCGGGCGCGGCAAGGTAACTTTGAAATGCTTCAGGCGTGGTGGACATCGACGCGCTGCGGGGCGGCGCGGAATGACTAATGACGAATGACCAATGACCAATGGAAGGCGGAAATACGCGGATGCGTCTCTGCTATATCCCGCCGTCTCGGCTCAGTAGAAGAACGTCACGCTGATCGAGCCGAAGACGGAGCGGTCGCTCTGGCCGTCGAATTCTTTCGTGCGGTAGGCTTGCGCGTAGGTGACTTGCCAGTGCGTCGTGCCGACGCCGAGGCCGGCATAGAGGTCGGCGACGAAGGGTTTTTTGTCCACCGAGGGGCTGTCTTCAAAGGTGTTTCCGTCGAGCGTGATGTCGCGGGCCACGGCGCGGCCATCGACGGCGGCGAAGAGGAAAACACTGAGGCGCTGGCGCGCGAGGGAGTTGGAATCGCCGGAGGGGCGGATGAGGTTGCTGCCGAAATCGGCGGGCAGCGCGTAGCCTGCGCGCACTTCGGCGCCGGCGTTGGCGTAGGTGAAGACGTTGCCCAGGCTGAAGCCGGCGTGCGGGATCAGGTCTGCGCCCCATCCGTCGCGGGCGCGGGCGGTGGAGATGCGGTATTGGCGTTCGTAAACGAGGTTCAGGCCGGGCTCGTTGTGGATCTGGTGGCTCCAGCCTTGGGCGTGGGCGGCGTCGATGATGTCGTGGAAACCGTTCTGGACCTGGCGGCCGAGTGCGGCGGGGCCGACGACGCCGGCGGTGACTTCAAACACATCGAGTCGGGCGATGTCGCCGGCGAGGGAGGGCGGGCGGTAGATTTGAAACGCGGCGCCGACGTAGAGCCACGCGGCGTAGGGGCGGTCGTTGGGCTGATAGAGCGGGGTGTTGGTATCCTTCGGGGTGTAGATGTTTTGGCCGAGGGAGAGGCCGAGTTTATAGGGGTGGTCGGGCGGGACGAAGCTGCCGAGGCCGCGGGCGATCCAGCGCACGGGGAAGGGGATGGAGTCGTCGGTGAAGTTGCGCAGATCGGTGGAGAGCGCGGAGAGCTTGAAGCCGTTGGTGTAGTGCTCGTCGGTGCCGGCGAAGTATTTGTCGTTTTCCGAATAGATGCTGATGGAGCCGAAGTGCAGGCGGTCGTCGGTTTGCACGGGCGAGACTTCGCCGGGGACGGGCACGACAGGCGCGGGAGCGGCAGAGGTCGTGGCAGGTTGATCCGCGCGGGCCGCGAGGGGGAGCAGGGCGGCGGCAACCAACGAAGTGGCGAGAAATTTCATGAAAGAAAAGGCGTGCGCCGTGCCGACCGTGAAAGGGCGCGTTTGTTCGCTGAATAATCCGGCTCAGGTCCACGCTTCCCAGCGGCCGTAGATGCCGCAGGGGAGGACTTTGCCATCGGCCTTGATGGGCAGGCCGACTTCGCCGCCGGTGAGCGTGCCGCCGCGTCCGTGCATGAGCTCGGTGAGGAGGTTGGCCACGACGGTGGGGGAGAGGCGGGCGGTGTAGGCGTTGATGAGGAGGAAGAGGGGTTTTTCGACGAGGAGCTCGCCGCACTCGCGGATGAGAGTCCAGAGGTGGTCCTCGAGT
>JAHFTG010000291.1 GCA_023269455.1 Opitutaceae bacterium
GTTTCGGCTTCGCGTAATTGCTCTTCGGAAAGGAACGTCGTGGCGGACTGTAGGCCGGCGTCGGCTTGCAGCGCCTTGAGTTCCTGCGTGGCTTTTTCGGCAATGGCTTCATCGCGTGACTTGAAGTTTTTGCGGATGCGCACGCCGTGTAGGCGTCCGTCCACTCTCCACGAAATGACTCCGTTGCGGTTTTCAAACCGGCTGACGATAAACGATGGTTGATTCATGCTTAGGTTGCCGCGTCAACTGGACAACCTAACTTCATTCAAAACTTAACTTGCTCTTGTGGAGCAGTTAAACTGGCGGAGAGGGGGGGATTCGAACCCCCGGTAGGCTTTTACACCTACGGCGCTTTAGCAAAGCGCTGCTTTCGACCACTCAGCCACCTCTCCGGGACAGTCCGCTTGAAACAAAGTCCCGCTTCACAAAGTGCAAGGTCATTTCTTGCGACTTTTCATCTTCGCCTGTTTGACGACTTCCTGACATCTTTGCGCGTCGAAGAACATTTTCTCTGATCACTCCTCGTCGTCTTCTTCGACCGGGCGCTCCAGCTCTTCGCGGCATTCGGTCATGACGCGCAGCCAGATTTCACGCAGATCGAAAAGGCGGGGCAGGGCGTCTTCGCTGAAGCGGACTACCGCAGGCAGGCTGGCCACGGCGGGCGTGCCCAGCAGGGCGAAGGATTGATTCAGCTCGCGGAGAGCGCGCTTGAACAGACTGATGGCCATCGCGTAGTCGCCGAAGTCGAGCGCCTGGATCGCGAGCATGGCCTGCTCTTCGCCGCGATAGATCGAAGCGTGCAGGGCAATGGCGAGCGGTTGCGGAACCTTGGAAGCTTCGGGCGCGATGCGCTCCCAGGCGCGTTTGAGGCTCAGGTAGATGGCCTTGGTCGCGATGAAAATCGGATTCTTGTGCAGCGTGTAAGGGTCCGTGCCGAAATCACTCAGGTCATCGCCGGTGGCGCCATCGTTATCCGATGGGGCGGCAGCGCTTTCACGGGTGACGGTTTCGGCCGAGTCGCTGCTCCAAGACTCTTCGTCCCAGCCCATCATGTGGGCGACTTCGTCGATGCGGTCGGGATGGCTGTGGAGCTTTTCGTAGTAGGCGAGGTAACGGTGAATTACGTCGTCCTGTTCACGGAGATATTTCTCCCAATCAAATTCGTTCCAAGCGAGCTCACCACGATCATCCCAATCATTGTCCGAGGGGCCGTCAGATTCGAAATTACTCATTCGGTTAAAGGTCGTTTTGACCTTGGCTGGAAATTGCTTTCGCGAGCTGAAAAAGCAAATGAAATCCCGTCAATTTCCTGCGCGTATTTTTCCAATCGGTCGCGATTATAGGGAGCTGATTTTGCAGATTGAACCACGAGGGGGCCTCGGTAGCGTGCCGACTCCCCTATGATCGAAGTTCATTACGAGAATGTCTATTTCTCCGGCAGTGTGCAGGGCGTGGGCTTTCGCTACACGACGCTGCAAGTCGCCAAGGAATTTGAAGTTACAGGAGCCGTGGCTAATCTCGCCGACGGGCGCGTGCAACTCGAAGCCGAGGGGAACCGCAAGGCCGTCAACGCGTTCATATCCACCGTGGAAGAGCGTCTGCACGGCTACATCCGAAAGGTGGAGCGTTCGTCCGAAAAACGTCCGGCCCGATTCAGTGATTTTCGCATCCAATGATCAACCCAACCCCTCCTGTCGCGATCGAGATCCGCGATTTGACCAAAGATTTTTCGCTCAACCTGCGCGGCATCAAGCTGCGCGCAGTGGATAATCTCACCCTGAGCATACCCGAGGGACAGGTGTTCGGCCTGCTCGGCCCCAACGGTTCGGGCAAGAGCACCACGATCAAGATCATCCTCGGCCTGCTCGATCCGACGGTGGGCGAGTGCAAGGTCTTCGGCGTGCCGAGCGGGCGGGTCGATTCGCGGCTCAACGTCGGTTATCTCCCGGAGGCGCCCTATTTTTATCGTTATTTGAGCGGGACGGAGCTGGTGCGTTTCTACGCGCGCATCTGCGGCGTGCCGCGCAAGCGTCTCGATGCACGGGTGCGCGAGGTGATCGACTGGGTCGGCCTGAGCGGCGCGGCGCAGCGGCGCGTGGGCACTTACTCAAAGGGCATGTTGCAGCGCATCGGGCTCGCGCAGGCGCTGGTGCATGATCCGCGTCTGATCATCCTCGACGAGCCGACGGCCGGCGTCGATCCCGTGGGTTCGGCGGAGATTTCCGAACTGATTTTGAAACTCAAAGCCCAAGGGAAAACCGTCCTGATCACCTCCCACCTGCTCGCGCAGATCGAGGACATCTGCGACCGCGTGGCGATCCTCGACCGGGGTAAACTCATCTTGGAGGGCAATGTTCACGAACTCGTCGGCCAGCGCGAGCGGCAGGCTCTCATCGTGGACCCGCTTCCGCCTGAACAATTGGAGGAGTTGCGCGGCTGGCTTTCGGCGCGCGGGCACACGCTTAGCGCGGTCGAACAGCCGCGCGCACGGTTGGATCAACTTTTCCTCAGCCGGGTATCACGTCCGCAGAAAGGAGGACAGGAATAATGCTTACGACTTCCCGCAGTGTCCCGCTTTCCCTAGACCGTCTGCTCATCGTGGCGGGCAACACCTTCCTTGAGGCGGTCCGGCAAAAATTATTCAACTTCCTCCTGCTGCTCGCGATCGGGTTGGTGGCGAGCGCGCAGTTTTTTCGCGAGTTCAACTTCGGCTCGTCGGAGCTGAAATTCATTTCGGACTTCGGCTTCGGCGCGATGGTGTTCTTCGGTTCGACGCTCACCATCGCCGCGACGGCGCAGCTTTTTTTCAGCGAGATCGAGAACCGCACGGCGCTCACGATCCTGGCCAAGCCGATCTGGCGGACGGAGTTTATCTTCGGGAAATTCCTCGGGGTGTTTGCAGTCGTGGGCGTGTTCTGCGCGCTTATGACCGGGCTCCTGATGACACTGCTCTATTACCGCGAGAACAGCATCATGGCATTGCACCCCGATGCGTTCGCGGGCGGCCGCATCATCCACTACGGCGACCTGGTGGTGATGGGCGTTTTGCAATGGCTGAAGTTCGGGGTGCTCGCCGCGATCACGCTGCTCATCGCCAGTTTCTCCAACACGAATCTCTACACGGTCGTGATGAGTTTCTTCGTGCTGGTGATCTGCCACCTCCAATACCTCGCGCGCGACACCTATGCGCAGGTCGCCTCGCTGCCGCTGCGGCTGGCGGTGCAACTGCTCGGGTATCTGTTTCCCAATTTCCAGTTGTTCAACCTGACCGATCAGATCGGGGCCGGCGCCGGCCTCGATTCCGACGTGGTGCTGCGGGTGGCGGGCTACGCCCTGATCTACATCGGCGTGTTCGGCGGCCTCGCC
>JAHFTG010000292.1 GCA_023269455.1 Opitutaceae bacterium
ATATCGCCGAGCTTCACGTCGCCTTGCTCGATGTGGTCGAGCAGGCGGCCCGGAGTGGCCGCGAGGACGTCGATCCCGCGCTTGAGATCGTCGCGCTGCTTGCCGTAGCCGACGCCGCCGTAAACGACCGTCGTGGTGATGTCGGTGTATTTGGAAAACTTCTGGAACGCCTCCTCGACCTGCAACGCGAGTTCGCGCGTGGGTTCGAGGACGAGGATGCGCATTTTGCCGTGCGCGCCGAGCTTGTGGATGATCGGCAGCGCGAAGGCCGCGGTCTTACCCGTGCCCGTCTGGGCGGAGCCGATCACGTCTTTGCCGGCGAGGATCACCGGAATCGCCTGCGCCTGGATCGGCGTGGGCTCGGCATAACCCATCTCGGCCACGCCAAACGAGAGTGCGTCGTTGAGCCCGAGCTTCGAAAACGCGTTGTCTTGCGGAGGGATCACCACGGCGGAAACCGGCTTGATCGCCGCACGCGCCGGGCCGTCGAATGACTGGTCGATCACGGGCCGCTCGGGCTTCGCGGAGCGGGCCGGTTGCGCAGAATGCGTTGAGTGCGTGGAATGGGAGCTGCCGCGCGGAGCGTGATCGTTACGCGGACGCTGGCCTTCGTGACCGCCACGGCCCTGCGAACCTTGGCCTTGGTTACGACCGCCGCCATGCGAAGGTTTACCGGAAGCCGAAGGAGCAGACGAATGGCCTCCCTGCTTGGGTCCACGTTCGTGCGGAGCGTGGGAACGGGGGGTGGTTACCTTGGCCTTTTCGTAAGCGGGATGGCCGCCGGTCATCACCGGCTTGGCCTTGGGCGAAGCGGCGAACGTGTCGCGCAGCTTCGTGATAATCTTTCGTAGCATGAATGAACGGGTTAAAGGCGCAGCCTCCCCGAAATGCCCGTCTTTGCAACCCTCGATATGGCTGCCATCCGCCCAAAAAAACATCGTGGGCTTGACACCAAGCCCATATCGTAACAATAGTGGTTACATAAACCAATGACCGGAAACTCCCGCTTCGCCGTCAGCGTTCACGTGCTCGCCTACCTCGCCTACAAGGCGGGCGAGCAGGTCACGTCCGCCGAGATCGCTTCGAGCGTGAGCACAAATCCCGTAGTCATCCGTCGCTTGCTCTCGGCCTTGGTAAAGGCACGTCTCGTCCTCGGGCACAAAGGCGTCGGCGGCGGCTTCGGTCTGGCCAGCGCCCCGGCGAATATCACCCTTCTCGACATCTACCGCGCGGTCGAACCCCAGCCCGACCACGGCCTCGACCGGTTTGCCCCGAACCACAAATGCCCGGTCGGCGCGCGCATCGAGACGATCCTGCGCACCGCATTTTTCAAGGCCCAGACGAGCATGGAAGCTGAGCTCGCCCGCGTCTCCCTCGAAGACGTGAACCAACAACTGAAAGCTGTCTGCCCCGGCAAACACTGATTTCTTTTACTCATTTTTGTAACCACATCGGTTACTTTTAACCATACCATCCCGTCCTTAGAAAAACCATCAACGATCCCATCAACATCATCATGAGCACTCCCACCCTCCTCCACCTCGATGCCAGCCCCCGCGCCGCTCGCTCGCACAGCCGCAAACTTGGCCACGAATTCGTCACTGCCTGGAAAACGGCTCACCCCGGTGGTCGCGTCGTTTACCGCGATCTCGGACACAATCCACCGCCCTTTGTGACGGAAGCCTGGGTCGAAGGCGCGTTCACTCCGCCCGCCGGTCACTCACCCGCCGCCCAAGCCGAGATGCGCACCTCCGACCAGTTCGTCGATGAGCTGCTTGCCGCCGACGAACTCCTCATCACGTCGCCCATCTACAACCTCAACGTCCCCGCCGTCCTGAAAGCGTGGATCGACCAGATCGTGCGCGTCGGCCGCACCTTCGGCTTCGGCGCCAACGGCCTCGAAGGCCTCGTCAAAGGCAAAAAAGCCCGCGTCATCGTCGCCAGCGGGAGCGACTTCCGCCCCTCCAGCCCGATGGGCGGCTACAACTTCTTCGAGCCCTACCTGCGCGGCGTCCTCGGCTTCATCGGCATCACCGACGTCACCTTCGTTTACGCGCACAGCCTCAACGACGGCAATCCGCAGCGCGAACAATCGCTCGCCGATGCCGACACCGCCGTGAAGACTCTGGCCGTCGCCTAACAACATCGCGACAACTGCCCTGCTTCGCCAACGCCCGCTCCTCCGCCCATGACCACCACCCTGCAACTCCGCTCCGTCCGCCTGCGCGTCGCCGACCTCGACCGCTCGCAGGCCTTCTACGCTGGCGTGCTCGGGCTTGTCCCGAGCGCGGCGCCGACCGGCCCTCGCACGCTCGCGCTCCACGCGTCCGGCGCGGCGGAGCCGTTGATCACACTCGTCGAAACTCCCGGTGCCCGCCCCAAGCCACCGGGCGTGTCCGGCCTTTTTCATCTCGCGCTTCTCGTGCCCGACCGCCCCGCACTCGCCCGCGTGCTCCGCCGCCTCGCCGAGACCCGCACGCCCATCGACGGGCTCTCCGACCACGGCGTCAGCGAGGCGATTTACCTCGAAGATCCCGATGGCAACGGCCTCGAACTCTACGCCGACCGACCGCGCGACGTCTGGCCCTCGGCCAACGGAACGCTCGCGATGTTCACCCGCGCCCTCGACACCTCCGCGTTGCTCGCCACCGCGCCCGATGCCCGCGCCGCCGGTCTTCCCACTGGCACCGTGATCGGCCACGTCCATCTCAGCACGCACTCGCTCAAAGCCGCCGAAGCCTTTTACACGGGGCCGCTCGCTCTCACCGTCATGGTCCGCGCCTATCCCGGCGCGCTCTTTCTTGCCGCCGACGGCTATCACCACCACATCGCCGTCAACACCTGGGGCGGACCCACTGCCGCCGGCGATTCCAGCACCATTTACGCGGGCATCGATCGCCTAGAAATCGGCCTCCTCGCCCTCGACGCCCCGCGCACGTTGACCGACCCCGACGGCCTCCGCATCGACCTCGTGCCGCTCACGTCCTGATCGCACGACCGGTCATCCGCATCGTCCCGATTACGGCGCCGCCACAGAGCCAAGCGCTCCAGTTCCCCGCTTCGCGCTTGGCTCGCGTGCATCGCCCCGCACACTGGCCCGAAACCGGCTCCCGCCGCTTCTTATGCAAAACGAGATTCGCTGGCTGGTCCGTCTCGGGCTCGACCAAGGCCTCTTCACCCTCGATCACGCCCTCGTCGTTCGCACCGCGCTCGGTCCGCAGGCGAGCCTGATGGATTTTGCCCAACAACTCATCGACGACGGCCACGTCGCCGACGAGCACCTCGCCCTCCTCGAAAAAATCGGCGGCCTCGCTCACAGTAAAGGCAAAGCCGGCCCGCCTGCCGACGACCCTTTTGAAGACGCC
>JAHFTG010000293.1 GCA_023269455.1 Opitutaceae bacterium
ACCACGCCCGAACAGATGATGATGTTCCTCACCCGCCTCGGCGAAGACTCGCGCATGGTCGTCACCGGCGACATCACGCAGATCGACCTGCCCCGCTCGAAACAGTCCGGCCTGCTCGAAGTCCAGCGTATCCTTCGCGAAGTCCCCGGCATCGAGTTCCACCATTTCAGCGGCGCCGACGTCGTGCGCCATCCGCTCGTCCTCAAGATCATCGAGGCCTACGAACGCTACAAAAACCCCATCGCCGCCAGCGATGAAGACCAAGCCCGTTGACCATGTTGCGCGCCTTAAAAAACCTCTTCCGCCAGGAAAAACCCCGCACCCGCAAGACCGCCGTGGTCTCCGGCACCGTCGAGTTTTTGGAGACCAGCCGCTTCATCACGCTGCTCATCTTCGTCGCGACCACCGCTGCCATCGTGCTGATCAGCTTCGTCGGCGTCTCGACCGTCAACCTGCCCGTCCTCACCAACCAGCTCGCCAGCGTCCGCATCACCGCCAGCGCGCCTTTCTCCTACGAAAGCCGCGAGAAAACCCGCACCGCCATCGAGCAGATGCGCGACCGCGTCCCGCCCGTTTACCGCCTCGATTTCGATTCACTCCAGCAGTTCGATACCCACCTGCACGCGCTGCTTGCCGACCTCACCGAATTCGAGCGCACCCATCCCGTGGACTCCGCCTTCACCGGCCGGCGCACCGCCGATTTCGCCGCGCTCGTGGACGCCTTCAACGCCAAAGGCCCCTACCACGTCAGCATCGACGATGTCACCGCGTTGCTCAACTCCGGCACGCCCGACGTCCGCGCCGCCTGGGTTGACACCGGCCTGCGCATCCTCCGCGAAATCTACACCCAGGGCGTTCACGACGACCGCGCCTTCGGGTCCGCCAGCGATCCGGGCCGCGTGACTATTTTTCAGGTCACACGCAGCGACGGCAGCGTGGTCCAGCAGTCCTCGGAAGCCATCGAGCAGGCTTTCTCCTACCTGCGTGTTAACATCGCGGCCGAAACCGGCAACCGCGCGCTCTCCGGCCCGCTCTTCCGCATATTCCGAAACGGCGTCACGCCCAACTTGATCTATGATCGCGACGCCACCCTTCGCCTCCAGGACGAGGCCCTGCGCCAACTCAAACCCGTGGTCGTCAGCGTCGAGCGCGGCCAGACGATCATCGAGCCCGGCACCCGTGTCACCGCCGAGCAATACGAAATGCTCTCCGCCCAGCGCGAGTTCCTCCTCGCCAGCGGCGACTCCGCCCTCGACGACGGCCTCCAGCTCTTCGGCCGTGTCCTTCTCGTGCTCGCGATGGTCATGGCCAGTCTCTTCTACATCCGCCTCGAAGACCGCGAAACCCTCGACAGCAACGGCCGCCTCGGCCTCCTCGCCCTCGTCGTCATCATCAACCTCGCCCTCGTCCGCGCGACCTACGCATTCAGCAGCCTGCCGTTCTTTGTCTATCACTCGCAGGACGCCTCCATCCTTCCCTACCTCGCGCCCACCGCCATCGCCCCGCTCGTCGTCGCCATCCTTATCGACGCCGGCTCCGCCATCTTCATGGCGCTCTTCATCTCCATTTTCACGAGCGTCATTTATGGCAATCGCCTCGACCTGCTCGTCCTCACGTTTCTCGCCTCCGTCGTCGCCATCTTCTGCAGCCGCCACACCCGCAAACGCGGCAACGTCGTCCGCGCCTCCGCCTACGCCGGCCTCACCGTCGCCGTGTTCGCGCTCCTCGTCGGCGTCGTGGACCGCCTCGAATTCCTCACCATCTTCAAACACATGGGCGCTGGCCTCCTCACCGGCCTGTTAACCGGCGTCGTGGTCGTCGGCCTGCTCCCCGTGCTCGAAGGTCTCTTCAAGCGCACCACCGACATCACCCTCCTCGAACTCACCGACTACAACCATCCGCTCCTCCGCCTCATGCAGATGGAGGCGCCCGGCACTTACCACCACTCGCTCGTCGTCGCCCAGCTCGCCGAAAACGCCGCCTCCGCCATCGGCGCCAACCCGCTCCTCGCCCGCGTCTGCGCCCTCTTCCACGACATCGGCAAGACCGCCAAGCCCGAATACTTCACCGAAAACCAGCACGACGGCATCAACCCCCACGACGACAACAACCCGTCCCTCTCCGCCCTCATCATCAAAAGCCACGTGAAAGACGGCGTGGACCTCGCCCTCAACCACAAACTCCCCCGTTCCGTGCTCGACGTCATCCAGCAGCACCACGGCACCAGCCTCATCCGCTACTTCTACCACCGCGCCGTCAGCGGCACCCGCCCCCCTCTCCCCATCGCCGGAGCGCCCGCCTCGCACAATCCCTTCGCCCCTGGCCTGGAACCCGCGCCCGTCAGCGAAACCACCTACCGCTACGACGGCCCCAAGCCCCAGTTCAAGGAAAGTGCCATCATCCACCTCGCCGACGCCGTCGAAGCCGCCTCCCGCTCCGTGCGCAAAATCACCCCCCAACACCTCGGCGAGATCATCGACCAGATTTTCCACCACCGCATGGATGACGGCCAGCTCGACGAAGCCCCGCTCACCTTCGAGGAACTCAGCAAGATCAAGACGAGCTTCACCTTCACCTTGCTCAACATGCTTCACGGCCGCGTCGCCTACCCGCCCGCCGACTCCGAAAAGAACACCCCGGCCTGATCCTTCATGTCCGCCCTCCGCCCCATCGACATCCGCAACGCCCACCCGCGCCTGCGCCTGGAAAAAAAAGCTGTCGCCCACGTCATCCATAAGCTCGACGCGCATTTCTGTTTCGTCCCTGCGGACCGGCCTCATCTAACGCCGGCCGCCCGCCGCCATTCGTCATTCGTCATTGGTCATTCGTCATTCCTGCCGGCCGTGCCGGCGGGCGAACTCTCCCTCGCGTTCCTCACCGACAAGGCCCTCGCCAAACTTCACGGCGACTTCCTCGACGATCCGACGACCACCGACGTCATCACTTTCGAAGGTCAACCCGCGCTCGGCGTCGCCGGCGAAGTCTGTGTCTCCGCCGACACCGCCGCCACGTTCGCCAAAACCCACGCCAAAGACTTCAGCGAAGAACTCACCCTCTACGTTGTCCACGGCTGGCTGCATCTCGCGGGCTACGACGACCTCGTCCCCGCCAAAAAACGCCGCATGCGCGCCGCCGAGTCCCGCGCGATGAAAATCTTGCGCGCCGCCAAAGCCATCCCGAGATTCACCCTAAAGCCTCTTTCCCGTTCTCGCTCCGGTGCTGCTCCGCGCTCTCCGCGTCCTCCGCGTTAAAAAATCCGTGCCCGGCCCCTCGCTCACCACCGACGCGATCATCCTCCTGAAACGTCCAACCTCCGACGCCTTTCAGACCTTCTCCGCTTTTTCCCCGGGCCACGGACTC
>JAHFTG010000428.1 GCA_023269455.1 Opitutaceae bacterium
ACGCGACGTGGGCCGCGCCGTGGTGGCGGATGTGCGTGCCTTCCCAGGAGCAGTTGACGGTCGGCACGCGGCGCAGCGCCTCGGCGGAGGCCTTGAGCACGAAGTCGTTGACGGAGAGTTTGACGCCTTCCTTCTCGAGTCCGGTGTTGAGCTGGGCGCGAAGGGCCAGCAGCGGCTCGGCGTCGATCTCGATGTCGAGGTAAACGTACGGGATCGTCGTGGTCGACTCGACCATGCGCTTGGCGATGACGCCGCGCATGGTGGAAACCGGGACGAGACGCTCTTCCTGGACCGGGCCCTTGTTGGCCACGCCACCGCCCGCGAACGGAGCGGCTGCGGCGGGCTTGGCGCCGGGACCGGAGGTCGGGGCCTTGAGCTTGGTCGGATCGGCGGCGGCGGCGAGGACGTCGGCCTTGACGATGCGGCCGTGCGGGCCGGTGCCGGTGAGGCGCGAGGCGTCCATGCTGTGCTGCGCGGCGATCTTCTTCGCGAGCGGGGAAATCTTGAGGCGTTCGCCACCGGTGGCGGGCGTGGGCGGCGGGAGGACGTCGGGAGCTTTTTTGCTGCCGGCTTCGTTCTGCGCGGCGGCGGGAGCGGCGGCCGGAGCCGGGGCGGCTTCCGGTTGCTTCTCTTCCGCTTTCGGGGCGTCGGCCTTGGGCTCTTCCTTTTTCGGCGCGTCGCCCTTCGGCGCAGGCGCGGCGGGAGCGTCGACCGTTTCACCGGCTTTGCCGATGGCGCAGAGGCCGGCGCCGATGGCGACCTGGGATCCGGCGGGGGCGAAGATCTTGATCAGGGTGCCGGTGAAAAAGGACTCGAGCTCCATCGTCGCCTTGTCGGTTTCGACTTCGGCGAGCATGTCGCCGGCTTTGACGGCATCGCCTTCCTTTTTGAGCCATTTGACCAGCGTGCCCACCGTCATGGTGTCGCTGAGTTTGGGCATTTCGATGATATCGGCCATGGGGGGAGCGCGCCGGAGCGCGCGGTTAAGAGTTAAGGGATGAGAGTTGGGAGGGAAAACAAGGCGGGATCCGCGATCCCGCCCTGCAGTTATTTCAGGACCTTCAGCGCGCCCTGATAGATGGTGTCGACGGTGGGGAGCTGGAGCTTTTCGACGGCGGGCGAATAGATCGCGGGGGCGTCGATGGAGTTCACGCGCAGGACCGGGGCGTCGAGGTAGTCGAAGGCTTTTTCCTGGATGAGGCAGGCCACCATGGCGCCGACGGAGCAGAAGGGCTTGGCTTCCTCGACGTAGAGGACGCGGTTGGTCTTACGCACGGAGGCGAGGATGGTCTCCTCGTCGAGCGGGCGGATCGAGCGGAGGTCGATGACCTCGGCGTTGATGTTGTGCTTTTCCTTCAGGATGTCGGCGGACTTCAGCGCCATCTGGATGGAGCGGCCGTGGCCGATGATGGAAATGTCGGTGCCCTCGCGCATGACCTTGGCCGAGCCGAGTGGGATGACGATGTCACCGTCCGGCACTTCGCCGGTCTCGCCATAGAGGAGCGTGTTCTCGAGGAAGATGACGGGATCGTTGTCGCGGATCGCGGATTTGAGCAGGCCCTTGGCGTCGGCGGGGGTCGACGGGACGACGACCTTGATGCCGGGGTGGTAGGCCGCGATGGACTCGGGCGTGTGCGAGTGGGTGGCGCCGACGTTGGTGCCGCCGTTGGCGGGACCGCGGAGGACGATCGGGCAGTTGATGAGGCCGCCGGACATGTAGCGGACGTTGGCCGCGTTGTTGAGGATCTGGTCGAAGGCGACGGAGTAGAAGCTGAAGAACATCAGCTCCATGACCGGGCGCAGGCCGAGCATCGAGGCGCCGAGGCCGACGCCGATGAAACCGGCTTCAGAGATCGGGGTGTCCACGATGCGCTTCGGGCCGTACTTGGCCAGGAGGCCCTCGGTGATCTTGTAGGCGCCGTTGAACTGGGCGACTTCCTCGCCCATGATGACGACGTTCGGGTCGCGGTCGAGTTCCTCGGCCATGGCGTGGCGGAGGGCTTCGCGGTAAGTGATGACAGGCATTTTCGGAAAAGTTGAGAGTTGTAAGCTGAGGGTGGAGTGCCGGCGCCTCAGTTGAAGAAGAGCGTGCCCTGCGACTTGCGGTCGGCGGGATTGTCGGCCTCCCAATAGACATCCTTCTGGACGTCATCGACGGTCGGGTAGGGGCTCGCCTCGGCGAACTGGGCGGAGGTCTCGGCCTCGGCGCGGGCGGACTCGTCGATCTTCGTGATGATTTCCTCGGTGAGGACCTTCTCGGCGACGAGCGCGTTCTGGAAGAAGTTCAGCGGATCCTTCGTGGCCTTGTAGGTTTCGATCTCTTCCTTGCCGCGGTAGGTGGTATCGGGATCGGCGACGGAGTGGCCGCGGTAGCGGTAGGTGCGGATCTCGAGGACGCTCGGCAGGGATTTTTCGTGGGCGAGCTTCAGGGCCTGGCCGACCTTGTCGCGGACCTCGAGCACGTCGTGGCCGTTCTCGATGATGTCCCAGTTCATGCCGTAGCCCTCGGCGCGCTGCGCGAGGCTCGGGCCGGCGGAGGAGCGCTCCTGAGAGGTGCCCATCGAGTAGCCGTTGTTCTAGCTGATGAAAACGACTGGCAGCGACCAGAGGGCCGCGAGATTGTAGGATTCGTGGACCGCGCCCTGGTTAACGGCGCCGTCGCCCATGAACGCCATGCAGGCGCCCTTGCGACCGAGGTATTTCAGGCCGTAGGCGAGGCCGGCGCCGAGCGGCACCTGACCGCCGACGATGCCGTGGCCGCCCCAGAAATTGCGGGACGGGTCGAAGTAGTGCATCGAGCCACCCTTGCCCTTGGAGCAACCGGTGTACTTGCCGTAGTTCTCCGCCATCATCTCGTTCATGCCCATGCCGACGGCGAGGCCGTGGCCGTGGTCGCGGTAGGCGGTGATGATATGGTCGTCGTCGCCCATGACGGAGACGCAGCCGATGGCGACGGACTCCTGGCCGATGTAGAGGTGCAGGAAGCCACCGATCTTACCCTGTTGGTAGCTGCGGAGGCAGCGTTCCTCGAAGCGGCGGATGCGCACCATGTCGCGATAAAGGGCGATCAGTTCGTCGTGCCCGAGCTTGGCGTTGATGTTCGCCGTGCGGGCGTTGTAGCCGCTGTCCTCGGCTTTCTTAGGGGAGGGCGTTTTTTTGCTCACAGGAATAGTTTCGATATTGAAGTAATATTCAGACCTAACGTTTGTTTTTTAGCCAACGCGGCGGGATTACAAGCGAAAGATTGGGTGTCCGTCTATTTGTCGCGGCGCTCGTCTGCGCTGCCGTCAGACAATCTGTTCGACCGTGATTTGAATCGGCGAAACCGAGCAGTCAGCGCGGAGGGAAACA
>JAHFTG010000060.1 GCA_023269455.1 Opitutaceae bacterium
GAGAATGTAGGTCTTCGAACCTTGGAGCACGCCGAGCTTGCCGCCCTCGAAACGCGCGGCGTGTTCGCCGCGCACGATGCCGCGTCCGCCTGCTTCGACGCCGATGAGCTTCACGGAGGCATATTCGAGGAAATCAAAAAACACGCCGATGGCGTTGGAGCCTCCGCCCACGCAGGCGACGATCTCGTCTGGCAGGCGGCCTTCGCGGGCGATCATCTGGACCTTCGCCTCCTGGCCGATCACGCGGTGAAAATCGCGCACCATCATGGGATACGGATGCGCGCCGAGCGCAGAGCCGAGGATGTAGTGGGTGTCGCGCACGTTGGTCACCCAGTCGCGCATGGCTTCGTTGACGGCATCCTTGAGCGTTTTCTGGCCGGCCTCGACGCCGCGCACCTCGGCGCCCATGAGGCGCATGCGGAAGACGTTCAACGCCTGGCGCTCCATATCGACGGCACCCATGTAGATCACGCACTTGAGGCCGAACTTCGCGCACACGGCGGCCGTGGCGACACCGTGCTGGCCCGCACCGGTCTCGGCGATGATGCGGGTCTTGCCCATGCGGAGGGCGAGCAGCACCTGGCCGAGGGCGTTGTTGATCTTATGAGCGCCGGTATGAAGCAGATCCTCGCGCTTGAAATAGATTTTCGCCCCGCCGCAGTGCGCCGTGAGCCGCTCGGCAAAGTAGAGTTCGGTGGGACGGCCCGCGAACTCCTTGAGGTGGTGGCCGAGCAGCGTGAGGTAAGCCGGATCGGCCTTGGCCTGCTCGTAGGCGGCCGTCAGTTCCTGCAACGCCGTCATGAGCGTCTCGGGCACATAGACGCCGCCAAACGGGCCGAAATGGCCGGCGGCATCCGGCAGGGAATCACGAGCAGCTGACTGAGAAGCTTCGGCGATGGCGGGCATGGGAAAACAAACGAAGTCACGAAGACGGGAAGAGGCAAACGGGTTTTCACTCCAACCTCTCTCCTTCGCGAATACCGAAAAAGTGGACGGACCCGCCCTGCCCAAAACAGCCAGACTCAGGGCTGGTCCACGCGGTTTTTCAGGAACGCGAGCACGTCTTGGAATTTCGCGCGGTTGGCTTCGTCGGCTTCGATGAGGCTTTCGTGTGCGGCGAGCACGAGACGGGCGCTTTCCAATTCACTGCGGCTCGGATTGCAGTCGAGCGTCGTGGCGGCGGTGAGCGTTACGCTGGTCTCGCCCGTATCGACAGTGAGCAGGCGGTGCAGCCCGAGATTGCGGAGCAGTTCGAGATTGCGGGGGCCCACGCGGCAAAGCACGAGGCTGCCCGTCGGCACGTGCTTGCGCAGCTCGAGCGCCACGCCGGCGAGCACGCCGAGAAACGTGCTGTCCATGCTCGTGCAACGTTGGAAATCCATCACGAAGCGCAGGTGTTTCCGCGCGATCATCGTGGTGAAGAAATCGTGCAGACAGGCGCTGTTTTGAAACGAGGCGCGGCCTTCGATGGCAATCGCCACGGGATCGGACTGCGTATCGACAAGGAAGGTGGGTTTGGGTGCTTCGGACATGGTGGGAGGGCGTCGGGCGCCGGAAGACCTCGCAGGCGGGTCTTCCGGCATCCGGTCGTTTAGTTCTGAGCGATGATCTGGCGCAGCACGTAGGGGAGAATCCCGCCATGCTGGTAGTAGTCGATTTCGATGGGCGTATCGATGCGGCAGCGCACTTTGACATACTCGCTCGATCCGTCCTTGCGGACGATCTGAAGGTCGAGGTCTTGCTGCGGCTTGATGGCGGAGTCGAGGCCGATGACGTTGTAGGTCTCGGTGCCGTCGAGCTTCAGGGTTTGCGCGGTGACGCCTTCCTTGAATTGGAGCGGGAGCACGCCCATGCCGACGAGGTTGGAACGGTGAATGCGCTCGAAGCTCTGCGCGACGACGACCTTTACGCCGAGGAGGTTGGTGCCTTTGGCGGCCCAGTCGCGGGACGAGCCGGTGCCGTATTCCTGGCCGGCGATGATGATGAGGGGCACGCCCTGCTTCTGGTAGGCGATGGAGGCGTCGTAGATCGAGGTTTCGATGCCGTCGGCTCCGAGGGTGTTGCCGCCTTCCTTGCCACCGAGCATCAGGTTCTTGATGCGGACGTTGGCAAAGGTGCCGCGGGTCATGATGCGGTCGTTGCCGCGGCGGCTGCCGTAGGAGTTGAAGTCCTCGAAGGTCACGCCGTTATCGAGGAGGAACTTGCCGGCGGGCGAGGTCTTCTTGATGGCGCCGGCGGGCGAGATGTGGTCGGTCGTGACGGAGTCGCCAAAAATACCGAGCGCGCGTGCGCCGGTGATGGACTTGATGGCACCGGGCGTGAGCGAGAAATCGGTGAAGAACGGCGGCTCTTGGATATAGGTCGAGGTGACGTCGAACGAGTAAACGTTGCCTGCGGTCGAGGGGATTTCGTTCCACTTGGGATTCTGCTCGGCGAAGTTGCTGTAGAGCTTGCGGAAAACCTCGGGCTTGAGCGCGGCCTGCATCTGGTCGCGCACTTCCTGGAGCGTGGGCCAGAGATCCTTCAGGAAGACGGGCTGGCCGTCCTTGCCGTTGCCGATGGGCTCGACGGAGAGGTCGATATCGACACGACCTGCAAGCGCGAAGGCGACGACCAGCGGCGGCGACATGAGGAAGTTGCTCTTGATGTTCTGGTGAACGCGCGCCTCGAAGTTGCGGTTACCAGAGAGCACGGACGCGGCGACGAGATCGTTCTTAACAACCGCTTCTTCGATCTTGGGATCAAGCGGGCCGGAGTTGCCGATGCAGGTGGTGCAGCCGTAGCCGACCGTCTGGAAACCGAGCTTGTCGAGATAGGGCGCGAGGCCGGTTTTTTCGAGGTAGTCGGTGACGACGCGGGAGCCAGGGGCGAGCGAGGATTTGACGAGCGGATTAACCGTGAGGCCCTTCTCGACGGCCTTCTTCGCGACGAGGCCGGCGGCGAGCATCACGGACGGATTAGAGGTGTTGGTGCAGCTCGTGATGGCGGCGATCAGAACGGAGCCGTGACCGAGCTTGGTGCCGTCGATCTGGGCGGAAACGGTCGAGAAGTCCTCGGCTTTTTTGCCGAAACCGGCCTCGGTGACGGGCTTCGAGAAAGCGGAGATGAACTCCTTCTTCATGGACGGCAGCTCGATGCGGTCCTGCGGGCGCTTCGGGCCGGCGACGGACGGAACCACGGTCGAGAGATCGAGCGCGAGGTCGGTGGAATATTCGATCTCACCTTGCTTGGGAATACCCCAGAGATTCTGCGCCTTGTAGTAGGCTTCGTAAACGGCGATGTCGGCATCCGCGCGACCGGTGGCGCGGAGATAGTTGGAACACTCGGCGTCGATGGGAAAGAAACCCATCGTCGCGCCGTATTCGGGGGCCATGTTGGCGATGGTCGCACGGTCCACGACGGGCAGCGCGGCGGCGCCGGGGCCGTAGAACTCGACGAACTTGCCCACGACCTTCGCCTTGCGGAGAACCTGCGTGAGCGTGAGTGCGAGATCGGTCGCGGTGACGCCTTCGCGGAGCGCGCCGGTGAGGTGGACGCCCACGACGTCAGGTGTGAGGAAATACACGGGCTGGCCGAGCATGCCGGCCTCGGCTTCGATGCCGCCCACGCCCCAGCCGACGATGCCGATACCGTTGATCATCGTGGTATGCGAATCGGTGCCGACCAGCGTGTCGGGGTAGTAAGTGCCATTGCCGTCCTTGAGAACGCCTTTCGCGAGATACTCCAGATTGACCTGGTGGACGATGCCGATGCCGGGAGGCACGACCTTGAACGTCTCGAACGCCTGCATGCCCCACTTGAGGAACTGGTAGCGCTCACGGTTGCGGGTGAACTCCAGTTCGAGATTCTTGGCGAGCGCGTCGGCGGTGCCGGCGAAATCGACCTGCACGGAGTGATCGACCACGAGGTCAACAGGCACGAGCGGCTCGATGATCTTGGGGTTTTTGCCGATGCGCGCGACGGCGGAGCGCATCGCGGCGAGGTCAACGAGGAGCGGCACGCCGGTGAAATCCTGAAGCACGATGCGCGCGACCACGAAGGGGATTTCCTCGGTGCGGGGAGCCTTGGCGCCCCAGCCGGCGAGTTCGCGGATGGACTGCTCAGACACACGCTTGCCGTCGGCGTTGCGCAGAAGCGACTCCAGCACGAGACGGATGGAGACGGGCAGCTTCTTGACGTTGAAGCCGGCCGCTTCGAGCGCGGGCAGCGAATAAAACTTATGGGAAACGCCGTTGACGGAAAACGTCTGGAGCGTGTTGAAGGGATTCGGGAGGCTCATCGAAGTGGTAAATTAGTTGGCGAGGGCGGCCTTGATCGCGGCGGTGTTGGGGAGATCCTTCGGAGTGGCGGTCTGCTCGGCGTATTTGACGACGCCATCCTTGCCGATGACAAACGCGGCGCGGGCCGAAGTGTCGCCGATGCCCGCGAGGCCGGGGAAAAGCACGCCGTAGGCCTTGGTCGTCTCCTTGTTCAGATCGGAAACGAGCGTCACCGTGATCTTGCTGCTCTTGGCCCAGGCTTCCTGCGAGAACGGACTGTCCACGCTGATGCCGATGACATCCGCGCCAAGGCTCGCGTAGCCGTCGAGGCCGTTGGACACGTCGCAAAGTTCCTCCGTGCAAACGCTCGTGTAGGCCAAAGGGAAAAACAGCAACACCGTCTGCTTCTTGCCAAAATTATCGCTCAGCTTGATGTCTTTAAGGCCTTCCGAGGTCTTGGTTTTGAGCGTGAAATCAGGGGCTTTGGAGCCGACGGCGATGGGCATGATCGTGTGTGTTGAGTTAAGAGCGTTGATGGGCGCAGTCTGCGCGCAAACTTGAGCCGTGAACCTAGAACCCGCGCCCGCAAGGCCGCAATCCGTTTTTCCCGCTAGAAGAAACGATTCTACATTCGCTTACGCCGCTATTAGCCCGACTGGCGGACAACGTGTTCGTCCCGCGAAAAATCCACACCTCTACACGGGCCGTCCCGCCCGCGCTCAAGGCGCAGACGCTGCGGCCGGTTTCGGCTCCCATTCGGCCAGCAAACGCTTGGCCATCGGATAATCAGGGACTTTGCGCAGGATTTCCTTGGCCAGGAAAATGGCCGCATCTTTAAAGCCCTCCGCATGGAGTTCGCGCGCCAGTTCGGCCGCCTTCAACGAGTGCTTGGCGTCACCGTTCACATAAAGACTCGCGGCCAGCCGCAACGAGGGCAAGTCCCCCAGCCGTCCATTGAGGCGGATTTCTTCCCGCTCGATCTCGTCTTCACGCGCCCCCAGCCAGTCTGGAGCCGCCTCGCGTAAATTCTGAATCTGCTTCAACGCCCCCGCAAAATCACCCGCCTTCTTCGCCTCGGCCAACTGCTTGAAAAACGCATCTTCTCTCAGCAGCTCGCGAACGGCCGGCGCCGCCGCAGGCACGCCGGGCGCGACAGGTTTGGCCGACGGCTTAAAGGCAACCACCGCCGGTTTCGTTTCCACGATGGGAGCCAATTCCTTGTCCAACTCGTCGCGCCAGATTTTCAGCGTGTCATTTTCGGGGTAAACGCCCTGAGCGAACGTGATCACAACCCGCGCGGTGGCCGGACGGCCTGCATGACGCAGGGTGGTGATGATATCCTTTGTCATTTTCAAGGGAAGTCGGCGCGCGCCGATGTAATCGGTAAGAAAACTTTGCGCCCCCGCAGCCGGATCGAGCGACGCGTTGGCCAGGCGTTCCATGATCTCATACCAGAAGTCCAATGCGGGCCCTGGGGGTTTCGGACTCGACCGGACCTCGACGATCAACGCCTTGGCCTCGCGGTAATCGCCCTTGTCGATCATCACTTTTATCAACGCACGTTGAAACAGCTCCGGCTCAAAACCCTGCTGGCGCGCATACGCGACCAGTCTTTCCAAGACGGGCCGGTCGTCGATTTCGGCCAAGGGTTCAGCCAGGGGCATAATGTCCGTCAAAGAGCCGCCGAATCTCAGCAAAAAATCCTCCACGCCACGATCTGCCTCCACCCGTTGCCCCGCCAGCAGATACTGGATGATTCCGTAAATGTAAGGCTGCGTCGTGGTCGGCCCATAACCGCGCAGCTCCGCCAGCGCCGCCTCCATATCGGCCAGTCGTCCCGCTTCGCGAAACGCCCTCACTTGCAGCCGCACCACCTGCGGCCCCACACCGCTGCGCGCCCGCCAGCCATCCAGAAAAGCCACCGCTTCGCCAGCCCGTCCGGCCTTGAGGAGCGCGAGCACCTTGAACTCATCGAACGCGGCGCGGCGGTTGTCCCCCTGCGCATCCACGACACGGATAACTTCCTCCGTGCGGCCGGCCGCCATGAGCGCGGCCAGTTTTTGAAGGAAAACCTCTTTGCGGTCCGTCGCTTTCGCCGACTGGCTGGTCAGTTGGGCGAGCGCAGTATCGCAGGTGGCGATCCACCAATCGTAGTCCTCGCCATCGGCCGCCGCCGCGCACATCTGCCGGATGTAGATGGCGCCCGGATAGCCCGAGGCCAGGCCGGCGTTCAGCACCGCCTTCGCCCGCCCGCGCTGATTGATCGCCAGATAAAAACGCGCCAACTCCAGGCACGCCTTCGTATTCCCCGGCGCTTTCGCGAGCCCGATCCGCAGCTTCATTTCGCCGCCGCTCCAGTTGTGATTTTTGAAGTCTTCCAACCCTTCCTCGATCTGCGATTGGCCGCGCTTCTCGTGAAGCTGCGACCAATGCGTCGGCAGGATCAGGTCGGAGTAGGTCACATAATTATAAGGCCGCTGGCCTAGCCACAACCAGAGCACCCCGGCCGCCATGAAATACGCGGCCACCGCCAGGCCCGCCAGCCACGCCAGCACTCCGCGGAGGCTGATCGCCATCCGCCAGGCACGCTTGCGTCCTGCGCTGCCAACCCTCGCATCGTAAAGGCAAAACAAACCCAGGCGCCACTTCGCGCCTTCGATCACGGGTGTCCGCCAGACAACCTTGGTTTTCGGCAGCGTCATCGGCAAACGTCCCCGCTCACGCCGCGCCCACGGTGGACTTCGCACCGCGCACGGACTCCGCGATGTTTTCCGGCTGAAGTTCGCCATCGCCGTGCGTCGAGTTGAAGCGCATCGACACAGTCTTGGAAACGCCGCGCTCTTCCATCGTCACGCCGTAGATCACCTGCGCGGCGGACACCGTGCGTTTGTTGTGCGTGATGATGATGAACTGCGAGGCGTCCACGAATTTTTTCAACAGGTCGGTGAAGCGACCGATGTTGGATTCGTCGAGCGGCGCATCCAACTCATCGAGCAAACAGAAGGGCGACGGCTTCACCATGTAGAGCGCGAAAAGCAGCGCGACGGCGGTGAGCGTTTTCTGTCCGCCGGAGAGAAGCGTGATGGACTTGAGCTTCGTGCCGGGCGGCTGCGCGGTGATCTCGATGCCGCTCTCCAGGATGTCGTCAGTCATCACCAATTCGAGATTGGCGACGCCGCCGCCGAAGAGCGTCTGGAAGGTGTAGATGAAGTTTTTCTTGATCTGGTCGAACGTGATCTGGAACTGCGACATCGAGGTCGCGTTGATCTCGTCGATGGTCTTCACGAGGTCGGCCTTGGCGTTGTTCAGATCGTCGCTCTGCGACTTGAGGAAGTCGTAGCGTTGCTTGAGTTCGGCGTATTCCTCGATGGCGGCGGTGTTGACCGCACCCATGCCTGCGACGCGCTGACGAAGCGCGTCGATCTCGGCCTTCACTTCATCCCAATTCGCGGCGGCTTCGAGCGCGACCAGGTCTTCTTCCGTCGGATCAGGCTTCGGACCTTTCTTTTTGCGGCGCTTGACCGGCGCGGCCTCGGCGGAAGCAGGCTGCGCTTCGCCCTCGACAGGTTGATCCGTGGATTGGCTCTCAGCTCTAGGCTCTAAGCCCTCAGCTTTCGACTCGGGCTCGTCCTCGTCGTCGTCGAGATCGAGCGACTTCAAATCGGGCGGGTCGTCTTCGGAGCGCCAGAGCAATGCGCGCCAATCGTATTGGCCGACGCGGATCTGGAATTCGCGCTGCACATCCTCCTCGATGAACTGCGCGCGGGACTTGTTTTGCGCGAGGGAGATTTCGCAGCGGTTGAGTTCGCTCTGTGATTTTTCGGCGTCGGTGCGGATGCCGTCCTGAGAGTTTTCCACGCCGCCAATTTCGCGCTCAACATCCACGAGCTCCTTGCGGATCTGCTCCACTTGCTGCTGGGCGACCACGAGCGTTTCGGCGATCTGCGCACCGCGGCCGCGCTGGCTCGCGCTTTCCTGCTCAAGCTGGTCGATCTGCTCGGTCCACACCTCGATCTCCTGCTGGCGCTGAATAAGAATCTCGGAGAGCTGCGCGCGGCGGCGTTCCATGTCGGCGATGCCGCGGTCGAGGACTTCGACCTTCTGGCGCGCATCGGCGAGTTCGAGGCGGGCTTGCGCGAGCGTGTCACGTTTCACATCGCGGTCGGTGCGGAGCTCGGCGATGCGCGTCTCCAGTTCGCCGATGCGGGCGCGGCCTTTTTCAACAGCGGTGGCGGCTTCGGTCAGGGCCGTCTGAGCGCGCTCGAAACGGGTCTGCGTTTCGTTGCGCTGGGCTTCGAGGCCTTGCAGCTCCGACTCCATGCGCGCGGCGCGCGTGCCGATTTCCTCGACGGCACGCTGGGCGTTGCGCTCTTCGGACTGGACGGTGGCGAGCGTCTGCGAGGCTTCGAGCACCTCGGCGCGCTTGGCTTCGAGGGCGGACTCGGCTTCGGCGAGACGGGCGTTGAGGCCGTCGATGAGCGCCTTCTGGTCGTCGTGGAGTTTCTGGTCGTCGGCGAGCGCCTTGGCGGTCTCGCGCAGGTCGATCTCACGCTGGACGATGCTGTTGTTGTTCTTTTTGGCGTAGCCGCCGAAAATCAGACCGCGACGGTCAACCACTTCGCCCTTTGGCGTCGCCACGGCGAGAAACGCAAAGGACGGATTCGCATTCCAGAAATCGAGGAACGCATGAAGATCGTCGGCCACGTAACACGAACCGAGGAGCGCGGCGGCGGGATGCGCGGCATCGATGTTGAGCAGTGTGCTGGTCGCGGCGCGCAGGCCGGCGGGCAGGCTGTCCGAATTCAGGGTTTCGGATTTTAGATTCGGGATTTGCAGCACCGCCGCGCCGATTTGGTCGGTCTCAAGCTGCGCGAGGATTTTTTGCGCGGTGGCGACGTCGGCCACGCTGATCGCCTCGACGGCGGAGCCGAGGAGCGACTCGACGGCCTTGGCGTAGGCGGGCTGCACTTCGAGGCCTTTGGTGATGGGCGTGACGACGCTTTCACCGAGAGTCGGCGCGAGGCGGCCCTGGAGAATGGCTTTCGCACCTTCGCCGAAGCCCTCGAATTTTTCCGCGAGCTGCTTGAGGAGATTCAGGCGCGCGGTGCGCTGGGCGAGTTGGCGGTCGATGTCCTGGAGTTTCTTCTGCGCATCGCGGAATTCGCGGGTGAGATCGCCGATCTGGATCTGCACGTCCTGCGTTTCCTGGTGGGCGCGGGATTTGGCGACGGTCGCTTCCTCGACGCGGGCGTTGAGCTCGGCGGCGAGTTGCGTGGCGGAGGACTGCTGCTGGAGAACTTGCTCCAGTTCGCCGGCGACGGATTCGTGGCGGTGCGCGGAGGTTTTTTGGTCAACCTCGTAGCTGGAGCAATCGGTGCGGAGGCGGGCGACGTTGCTCTCGAATTGGAGGAGTTGGAACTTCGTTTGCTGAAGCTCCTGTTCAAGCTTAGTCAACTCGGCTTCGACGACGGCGAGCTCGCGATTGCGGTCCTGGAAAACGGCGTCGGAACCGCCGAGAAGGGTAAGCTGGAGCTGCTTGTCCTGCGAGCCGGTGTCCACCTGAGACGACAGCTCGTGGAGCTGCATTTCGAGTTCGCCGAGATTGGCGCGTGAGGATTCGAGACGGTCGGTGAGCCCGGAGCGTTTGATCTGTGAAAGGTTCGCGGAGTTCTCGGCCTGCTCTTTTTCGGAGCGCAGGTCGAAGACGGCCTGCTGGGCTTCCTGCACGCGCTGGTTCAAGCGGGAGCGGCGGGTCTTCTGTTCTTCGAGTGCGGATTGCTGCTGCTGGAGATGCGCGCGGCGCGTCTCGGCGGCGGCGCGGAGTTGGATGACCTGCTCTTCCAGTTGCGCGAGACTGCCACTGACCTGCGCATGGTGAAACCCGTGGTGCGCGAGCGCGAGGTGACGGAGGCGCCAGGAGAGTTTTTTGTAGCGCAGGGCCTTCGACGCCTGGCGGCGGAGCGAGCCGATCTGGCGACCGATTTCAGTCACGACATCGGCCACGCGGACGAGATTCAGATCGGTGAGCGCAAGTTTGGAGAGGGCTTCCTTGCGCTGGGATTTGTATTTGGTGATGCCGGCGGCTTCCTCGAAAACGGCGCGGCGTTCCTCGGGCTTCGACGAGAGGATCTGGTCGATCTGGCCCTGCGCCATGATCGAGTAGGACGTGCGGCCGATGCCGGTGTCCATGAACAGCTTTTGGATGTCC
>JAHFTG010000294.1 GCA_023269455.1 Opitutaceae bacterium
CGAGCATGAATCATTATCTCGCGCAACGCGGTTACGCGGTCGCAGCGGTTTCCTACGGGCTGGCTCCGGAGCACGTGTGGCCGTCGCAGGCCGACGACATCGGCGCGGCCATCGCGTATCTGAAAACCAACGCGACTCAGCTCGGCCTCGACCCGACGCGTTTCGTCATCCTCGGACGCTCGGCGGGCGGGCAGCTCGCGACGGCTTTTGCCTATGGCCGGCCCGATCCGGCGGTGCGCGGCGTGATCTCGCTTTATGGTCCGCAAGATCAGGTCTTCGCATGGAAATACTCGCGCGAAGACGACATCCTCAACGCCACGAAACTCCTGCGCCAGTTCCTTGGCGGCACGCCCGAGACGGCGTCGGCCGCCTACACGACGGCATCGGCCTATCTCATCGCGACGAAAAATTCTCCACCCACGCTGATGGTGCATGGCGCCCACGACGCGCTCGTGTGGCACAAGCAAAGCGAACGTATGCACGCGAAACTCGACGAACTAGGCGTGCCCAACGTCTTCGTCTCGCTGCCGTGGGCGACGCACGCGTTTGATTTCAATCTCTACGGCCCGTCCGGCCAGCTCTCGACCTACGCGATCGAGTGGTTCCTCGCGGCGGTGACGAAGTGAGCGCTCTTACGTGTTAGCGGTTTTTTGGACGGAGGCCTCTCGCGTGCGGATCGCGATCCTCGCGATCTCCAGCAGGGCGAGCGGGACGAAGATCCACAGCACCTGCATGGGGAAAAGTTTTCGTGCGGCGGCCTGGTGGTAGGCGGCGAGCGCGGCGGCGACGTAGGCGAGGCGGTGCAGCAGTTTCCAATGCTTCGCGCCCAGCGCCCGCACGAGGCGGTGCAGGCTGGTGACGGCCAGCACGAGGAGGATCGTGAACGCGATCAGGCCGGTGACGAGAAATGGTTTCTTCACATCGCTCGCGAGCACGCCGAAACCGCCTTCGTAAACGAGGTGCGTCGCCAGGTGCAGCGCGGCGTAAACGAACGCGCCCACGCCGATGAGCCTGCGGTGGCGGTTGAGCGCGAGGGCGGGTTTCGAGTGCGGGAAAATCACGCGCAGCGGCGTGAGTGCGAGCACGGCGGCGAGCAGCACGCACGCGACGAAGCCGAGGTGGTGCAGCAGGTATTTGAGCGGGTCTGCGCCGACGGTGGGATCATGGCGGAGAAACGGCACCACCGGCCACAGGCCGGGCAGGATGATGAGCGTCCAGATGAAGGCCTTTGCACGGAGGAGTTTTTCGAGGAAGGACACGCGGTCGGGATTTAAGTTTTTCCGCGTAATCCGCGGTTAGAAATTCTGCGTGAGATCGAGGCCTTTGTAGAGGCCGGCGACCTGTTTTTCGTAGCCGTTGAACATGAGCGTCTGCTGGCGTCCCGCGAAGAAGCCGCCGCCGATCACACGTTCGCTGCCCTGCGACCAGCGAGGGTGATCCACCTGCGGATTCACGTTGGCGTAGAAGCCGTATTCGTTGGGCGCGAGACGTTGCCAGGTGTTGTAGGGCGCCTTGTCGGTGAACTCGATTTTCACGATGGATTTGATGCCCTTGAACCCATACTTCCACGGTGTGACGAGGCGCAGCGGCGCGCCGTTTTGGTTCGGGAGGGTCTTGCCGTAGATGCCCGTGGCGATGAAGGCCAGTTCGTGGGTCGCCTCGTCCATGCGCAGGCCTTCGACGTAGGGCCAGCCGAGGTAACTGTCCTGCTGGCCAACGGCGTTTTTCGGATCGAGGAACGAGGTGAACTTAACGTATTTCGCCTCGGGTTTCGGATCGGCAAGGGCGACGAGTTTGGCGAGCGGGAAACCATCCCACGGCACGACCATCGACCACGCTTCGACGCAGCGGTGACGATAGACGCGCTGCTCGATGCCGCCGACTTTTTTGATAAGTTCGTTCACGTCGAACTTGGCGGGCGCGCGGATGAGGCCGGCGAGTTCGACCGTCCACGGATCGGTTTTCCAGCCTTGGTTCGCATACTTGGCGGGGTCCGCCTTATCGGTGCCGAACTCGTAGAAATTATTATAGCTCGTGACGAATTCGTAGGCGGTGGGTTTGAGCGCAGCCGCGGAGTAGAGCGGATTTTCTTTGTCGGGAAAACCGGCGGTCGCCGCGAAGAGCCCGCGCGGGGCGAGCGCCGCGCCCGCGAGTCCGATGCCGACGGTTTTAAGGAAATCGCGCCGGTTGCGCAGGCGGTAAACGGACTCGGCGGTGACGGCGTTTTCGGACAGTTCCCAATCTTTCGGAGTGCGGATGTTCATGGCGGGCGAGGGGGGCGTTGGTGAGACTTACGAGTTGGGAGCGGCGCGGGATGTTCCTTATTCCCCGAATTTTTAAAACTCAACCCTCGTGCCGACAATACGAAGGTCTTCCGGTGCCTGTGCCCAGATTAGGCTCGGCAATCGGGGGGGCATTTGGGATGCGTTACGGGCTACCCCGCACCACCAATTTTATGTCACTTTGGGAATACAAGCACATCACCAGCGGCCCGCACGGCTTCGCGACGCCCGCGCTGCTGGAATCCTATCTCAACCAGCTCGGCAAGGACGAGTGGGAGATCATCAATTTCCAGCCGCTCCCGGCCAACCCGCTCGCCTTTAACGGCATCGCCCGCCGCACCACGCTCCGCGACTGGACCCTCGAGTCCGCCGCCGCCGCCGCTGCGAAAATCGAGGCCGACAAACTCCGCGCCGAGTTTGCCGCCAAATTCCAGGGCAACGCTCCCGCCGCCTCCGAGTCGTCCGCCGAGAAGCCCTCGTCCATCGTCGGCGACACCGCCGCGCCCGAGGACGGTTTCCGCAAGCTCCGCGACACCACCCGCGACGACGATCCCGACGCGCCCGAGGAGGGCGAAGACTGGGACAACTGGGAAAATCTCGACGACGATCTCCCCACGCTCTTCGAAGCGATCAAGCCCCATCTCCGCAAAAACCAGCGCGGCCCCGGTATGTCCGTCGGCATTCTCTTCCTCGCGAAACGCTGGGAGCAGAGTGAAGGCGATCTCGTTGGCGCCCTCAAGGAATGCGGTTTCATCGTGCCCGAGTCCGAGGACACGCCGCCCGAATACATGGAGTTTGAAGGCGAACTCTACTGGCTCAATCTCAACAACCGCCACGAGCTCTTCCTCAACACCCGCGAAAAGCCGCGTCCGGTTTACCGCATCGTTCCCGCCAAAAAAATCGACCCCGCCGATCCGGTGAACGCCGAGCTCGCCGAAGAAGCCGCCGCCGAGCAGGCAGAGCATGCGCGCCGTGACACGGAGCGCGTCGCCCGCGAGGCCGAACACGCGGCCCGCCGCGCCGAG
>JAHFTG010000295.1 GCA_023269455.1 Opitutaceae bacterium
AAAATGTGCCAAACCCCAGCCGCAGAGCGAAAAGCGTCACGACTCCTCCGAGCAAGAGACGCGCCTTCTGCTGGCGGAACTGATCGCGAAGCGAGATCAACATGATGAACCAAGTTGCCGACAAAAAAGCCGCCCCAGAAACATGGGACGGCTTTGCGACATGAATCGGATGCGCTTAGTTGCTGTAGGTAACAATCGTCGTTGCGCCCCCGAGATTGGGCGCCGCGATGCTGAGTTGGGAGTCGGACTGATCAAACGACAGGCCACTGTAGTTTTCACCTGCAACTGAAGCGATGGTCTTGATGTATTGATTCTGACCCACCAAGTCACTGTAAGCAGCGCTAGCAGCGCCCTTCTCCAGATAGTATTGCTGAGCGGCACTGTTGAGCTGGCGAAGATTGTTCAGGATGGCCTTCGTCTGCGAAGCGGTGCGCACCTTTTGGAACGCGGGAATGGCCATGGCGGCAAGGAGGCCGATGATGACCACGACAATCATGATTTCGACGAGGGTGAAGCCCTTGGATGATTTGATCTGTTTCATAATATTTTTCACTTACAATGTATGATAAGGCTCAAAGGCGAGCAGTATTCGAAATGGAAATAGCAACACGGAACTTAGGCAAGGCGTAACTCGTAAATACTCCATAAAACACGACTAGGGATTCCTCCCCATACCAGTCACTTGGGTTTCTTTTTGGTGACGCTCTTTTTCTTAACAGGCGCCGCTTTTTTGAGCGAAGCTTTTCCCGACTTTTTAGGCGCGGCGGCTTTCGCAGCCGGCTTGGGTTCGGCGAGGAGCTTCACCAAGTTCACGTCGCCGGCGTCTTTCCAAAGTTTTTCGAGGGCGTAGTTCTGGCGCTGTTCCGGCGTGAACAGGTGCATCATGATTTGATAGGCGTCCACCACCGTCCAACCGCTACCGTAGGTGCCAGCATCCATGCCGGCGATCGGAGTCTTGGCTGAATCGAGCACTTTTTCGAGCTCGATGCGGAGAGCACGCAGGTGCGGCTCGGAGGTGCCGGTGGCCAGCACGAGGTAATCGGTGATCGTGGACTTCGCGCTCACATCCAACACCCGCAGGTCGCCGGCCTTCTTATCCTGAAGGGCAACGACGATCTGCTTGAGCAAAGGAAGGATGGGATCACTGGAGGACTTGGTGGACATGTTTACAGATAAAGGCGGTTTTCACGCACATACTCAACCGTCTTGTGCGGCATAAAATAATCGAGGGGCAACCCCCGCCGAATCCGTTCGCGAATCTCGGTCGAACTGATCTCCAGCCGATGACCCTCGCAACGCCGCATCCGCAGCCCTGGAATGTCGGCCCGCTCCCCGTCTTCGTGGCCCGGTCGGGCCAGCAGGATGAACTCAATCAGTTCAACAAGGCTCCCGATCTCTCGCCACCGGTGGAGTCCCGGCACTTGATCCGCCCCAATAATCCAGGACAACTCGTCGCCCGGAAACTCCGCGCGCAGGTGCCTCACCGTATCAATCGTGTAGCTCACGCCGCCTCGTCGCAATTCGTGGTCGGCGATGCCAAAGCGTCCGTCGCCATCCAGCGCCGTTCGCAACATGGCCAGCCGGTGTTCCGCCGCCGCCTGCACCACGGCAGGCTTCAAGGGCGCCTGGGCCGCTGGCACGAAAATCACCCGGTCGAGGCCGCCCCGTTCCAACGCATCCTGCGCCGCCACGAGATGACCGAAATGCACGGGATCAAAACTCCCGCCGAGGAAACCGATTTTCACGCGATCAACAAAACCCGCGCGCCCCGACCATGCAAGGTCGAGCGTGGTGCCCCCGGCCGGACTCGAACCGGCACGCCCTTACGGACAGGAGATTTTAAGTCTCAAGTGTCTACCATTCCACCACAGGGGCCAACCTACCAGCGCGTAGCTTGGACACGCCCGCCCGCCGGGGTCAACGCTGCGCCCAACCTCACAAGCCGTCATCTTGATTTTCTCGGCAACCACTTGCCCCGAGCGGCATGATCTCCACACTCCAGCTCCGACATGCCTCTCATCCCCCGCGTCGCCTTTCTACTTATCGTCGGCTTCCTCGCGACCGCCTCTGCCTTCGGTCAGACCCGCGATGTCAAAAAAATCTACGCCGCATTCTGCGCCAACTGCCACGGGGCGGCCTTCCAAGGCGGAGCCGGGCCTTCGCTGGTTCTTGGAAAATGGAAACACGGCGGCGACGATGCCAGCCTCGCCCGCAGCATTCACGACGGCTATCCTCAGGTCGGCATGCCCGCCTGGTCCGTCGTGCTTTCCGACGCGGAAATCCGCGCGATGGTTGTATATATCCACGAGCAAACCACGTCCTTCGAACACGACCACACGACCTTTGCCAAACCCGTCGATAACCTCACCGCCCAAAGCGAGCTCTACGCCTACCGCCTCGAAACCGTTGTCGCCGGCCTGAACGAACCCTGGGCCATGGCCTTCCTTCCCGATGGCCGCGCGTTGGTCACCGAAAAGCGGGGAACGCTTCGCCTCATCGAAAAAAGCCGTCTCGTCGAACAACCGATCACCGGTGTTCCCCCGGTCGATAACAGCGGTCAAGCCGGCCTCTTCGGCGTCGTTCTCCACCCCGATTACGCCCATAACGGCTGGGTCTATCTCGCCTACGCCGACCCTCAAAAAAGCGCCGCAGGCAAAAACGTTTCCATGACCGCCGTCATCCGCGGACATCTCCGCGACGGCGCGCTCGTTGATCAGGAAACCATTTTCCGCGCGCCTCTGGAAACCTACCGCCCATCCGGCGGCGTTCAGTTCGGGGGACGCATCGTCTTCGATGGCAAAGGCTATATTTTCTTTTCCATCGGCGATCGCGGCCCGAAAGAAGACGCCCAGAAACTCAACCTTCCCAACGGCAAAACCCACCGCCTCCACGACGACGGCCGCATCCCCGCCGACAACCCCTTCGTCAATACGCCCGGTGCCGACAAATCCATCTGGAGCTACGGCCACCGCAACCAGCAAGGCCTCTGTTTTAATCGCGCCACCGGCGAACTTTGGGCGACCGAACACGGCCCGCGCGGCGGCGACGAACTCAATCTCATCCGCAAAGGCCTGAACTACGGCTGGCCCGTCGTGACCTACGGGATCGATTACAGCGGCCTGCCGCTGATGTATATGGATGCCAGCGGCCAGCGCGTCGCCGCCGTCACCAGCAAAGACGGCATGGAGCCGCCCGTGGACCAGTGGACGCCGTCCATCGCGGTATCGGGCGCGTATTTTTACGAGAGCGACCTGTTTCCAAAGTGGAAGGGAAACCTCTTCGTCGCTTCCCTCAAAGCGCAGGAACT
>JAHFTG010000296.1 GCA_023269455.1 Opitutaceae bacterium
ACCGAACCAAGTGGACGGCCCTCGCATCCCCACGATGTCACCGAGACCGATCACTATCATGATTTCTGCGAACTCGTGCTGGTGCTGAGCGGACGCGGACGCCATGTGCTCGAAGGCGAGTCATTTCCCGTTTCGGCGGGCAACGTGTTTGTCGTGCAAGGTCAACAGGTCCACTGCTTCCGCGACCGCGAAGGACTCGTCCTCGTCAACGTCATGTATGATCCGGCACGCCTCCCGCTCCCATCCGGCCTGCTTCGTCGGCTCCCGGGTTACAGCGCGCTCTTCATGCTGGAGCCGACCTTCCGCAGCGCCCACCGGTTTTCAAGCCGCCTCCAGCTTGATCGCGAAGACCTCGGCGCGGCCGAGGCACTCGCCGAACGCATCGAGGCGGAATCAGCGCAGGCGCGTCCCGGCCACGAGGCCGTGCTGCTCGGCCTGCTCATGGAGCTGATGGTTTTCCTCTCTCGGCACTACGGCGAAAGCGACGTGCGCGAAAGCCGCGCCCTGCTCGAAATGGGCAAGCTCATCTCCACGCTCGAACAACGCTTCGGCGAGCCGTGGACACTGGAGCAAATGGCGAAGCTCGCCCGCCTCTCGCGCACGAGCCTGCTGCGCGTGTTTCGCCAGGCCACAGGCAAATCGCCCGTTGATTATCTCATCGGCCTGCGCATCGAGGCGGCCAAGCGCTTGCTGCGTCAGGGCGAATTGAGCATGACCGACATCGCGCTTGAGACGGGTTTCGGCGACAGCAATTACTTCGCCCGCCAGTTCCGCCTCGTGACCGGACGCACCCCCACGGCCTTCCGTCGAGCGGGCCGCGCATGATTCCTGTCCGATTATGCTAATCATTGGGCGATTCTGGTCTTTTTGTGAAGGCGGGCCGGCGAGCTTCCTGATAAGGTGACGGGCCTCAACCCCGCCATGCTCCTCCTCGGACTCGATCTCGGCAGCTCCGCTGTCAAAGCCTCTCTCCTCGATGCCGCCACCGGCCGCATCATTTCTTCCGCGCAATCTCCGCAGCACGAGATGCCCATCTCCGCTCCGCAGCCCGGTTGGGCCGAGCAAGACCCCGCAATGTGGTGGGAACACACCGCGCTCGCCATCCGCGCCGCCATCGCCGGCCACGATGCATCGAAGATCGCCGCCATCGGTATCTCTTACCAGATGCACGGCCTCGTCACCCTCGACGCCAACCACCAACCTGTGCGCCCTGCCATCATCTGGTGCGACAGTCGCGCCGTTGATATTGGCGCGCAGGCCTTCTCCGAACTCGGCACCGCCGCCTGCCTCGGCCGCCTGCTCAACTCACCTGGCAACTTCACCGCGTCGAAACTCCGCTGGGTCCAACAAAACGAGCCCGCCGCCTTCGCCCGCATTCGCAAAATCATGCTCCCGGGCGACTACCTCGCCCTGCGCCTCACCGGCGAGGCGCAGACCACCGCATCCGGCCTCTCGGAAGGCACTCTCTGGGATTTTTCCACCAACTCCCCCGCCGATTTCCTCCTGCAACACTGGGGCCTCGACCGTGCGCTCCTGCCCGCGCTCACCCCGACCTTCGGACTCCAAGCGGGCGTGCTTGCCTCCGTCGCGACCGAGCTCGGCCTTCCCGCCGGCATCCCCGTCGCCTACCGCGCCGGCGACCAGCCCAACAACGCCTTTTCGCTCAACGTCCTCAACCCTGGCGAAATCGCCGCGACCGGCGGCACCTCCGGCGTCGTTTATGGCGTGACCGACAAACTCGCCTACGACCCGCAGAGCCGCGTCAACGGCTTCGCCCACGTCAACCACACTGCGACCGACCCGCGCATCGGCGTGCTCCTCTGCATCAACGGCACCGGCATCCTCTACGCCTGGCTGCGCCGCACGCTCGGTGGTAACCTATCCTATCCCGAACTCAACGCACTCGCCGCCGCCGCGCCTGCCGGCAGCGAAGGCCTCTCGGTGCTCCCCTTCGGCAATGGCGCCGAACGCATGCTCGGCAACCGCCGCATCGGCTCGCAGTGGAGCGGACTCGACTTCCTCCGCCACACGCCCGGCCACCTTGCCCGCGCCGCGCAGGAAGGCATCGCGTTCTCCTTCAGCCACGGCATCGCCGGCATGAAGGCCACCGGCCTCACCCCGAAAAAAATCCGCGCCGGCAACGCCAATCTTTTCCTCAGCCCCGTCTTCCGTGACACGCTCGCCGCGACGCTCGGTGTGAGTATCGAACTCGTCCGCACCGATGGTGCCGCCGGTGCCGCCCGAGGCGCGGGCCTCGGCGCAGGCATCTACAAAACTCCCGCCGCCGCCTTCACCGGCCTCGAAGTCATCGAGACCATCCACCCCAATCCCGCGCTCGTAGGCCTCTGTCAGGAGGCCGCCTCCCGCTGGGAGGGAGCGCTTCAGAAAGCGCTTGGTTGAGAGCCCTGCCCGCCCTCCGATCTCTCAACACTCATCCCTCAACTCTCAACTTTTCCCATCCTCCCATGCCCACCAAACTCACCACCGGTTCCAAGACCTACTTCCCCTCCATCGGACGCATCGCCTACGAAGGCCCTGATTCCACCAATCCGCTCGCGTTCCGCTACTACGACGCCAACCGCGTCGTCGCCGGACGCTCCCTCGAAAGCTGGCTCCGCTACGCCGTTTCCTACTGGCACAGCTTCTGTGGCAACGGCGGCGACCCCTTCGGCGCCCCCACCCGCCCCATGCCCTGGCTCACCGCCGCCGACCCGATCCAGCGCGCCAAGGACAAGGCCGACGCCGCCTTCGAGTTCATCACCAAGATCGGCGCGCCGTATTACTGTTTCCACGACACCGACATCGTTGACGAAGCCGACACCACCCTCGCCCAGTTCGAGGCCCGCATGGCCGCCATTGTCCCCTACCTGAAAGAGAAACAGGCCGCCTCGGGCGTGAAACTCCTCTGGGGCACCGCCAACCTCTTCAGCAACCCGCGCTTCATGAACGGCGCGTCCACCAACCCCGAGTTCCCCATCCTCGCCCGCGCCGGCGGCCAGTTAAAGGGTGCCATCGACGCCACCATCGCCCTCGGCGGCGAAGGCTACGTGTTCTGGGGCGGCCGCGAAGGCTACCTCTCCCTCCTCAACACCGACATGAAGCGCGAACGCGAACACCTCGGCCGCTTCCTCACCATCGCCCGCGACTATGCCCGTGCCCAAGGCTTCAAAGGCAAGTTCTTCATCGAGCCCAAGCCCTGCGAGCCCACCAAGCACCAGTATGATTTCGACGCCGCGACCGTCATCGGCTTCCTCCGCGAGTTCAACCTCCTCTCCGACTTCGCCCTCAACATCGAGGTCAACCAC
>JAHFTG010000297.1 GCA_023269455.1 Opitutaceae bacterium
AACTGAAGCAAAGCAACGTGGACCCTCGGTATTGACTCGGTTTTAATTGAGTCCCGTGGTTCGTGTGCGTCGCCCGATTTAGTCTGACGCCCCGGCTGCGCGATCAGTCCATGCTGCGGGTCGTGTTGCCGTCGCGCCAGACGCCTTCGACATGAAGTGTGCGCGGGGCCGAAAGCGATCCGCGCTCGTTGCGTTGGAGTCGCCCGATGAGCATGTCCACCGCGGCCTCGCCGATCTCGTGCATGCGTTCGTCGATGCCGGACATGCCGGCGGGCGCACCGCCGAGCTCCAACGCGGCGACGCCGAGTTCCTCGGGCACGGCGGCCACTTCGCGCACGACGCGCAACATGTAGTCCGCTCCCGCGAGCAGCACGGCATCCGGTCGTTCCTTCCGCAGCCAAGTCCGCACGTTGTCGGCGGTGGTTTCTTCGCCGGGGAGGGTGAGGGGGGCGACCCGTTGTTCTGCGGGGAGCTGCTCGAGCTTCACCAGATTCGCCGCATGGTATTGATGTTCGCAGCGGATGCTCAGGCCGGGGTTGTTGAGAAAGCCGATGCGCCGATAACCTCGGGCCTCCAGCGCGGTCCAGGCGCGGTTGAAGTTGTGGAAGTGATCAATGCCGGTGCGGGAAAGTCCGGGGGTGGTGACGGACAAGTGGGTGGTGACCGCGGCGAAATTTTCCCATTGGGTAAACGGACTGGGACGATTGCCGAATTTAGGCGCGAGAATCAGGCCGGGAATACCGCGGGCAACGAGGATTTGGTTTAAACGCTCTGGAGTCAGGCCATGGGGGCCGACTTGGAACTCTTCGATCAAATAACCGCGTCGTTTGGCCTGCGACTCCATTCCCGCCCACATGGTCTGGAAAATCGGGAAGTTGCGCCAGTTCCAGTCCACTTCGGGCTCGTTGATCACGGCGAGCACGGTATCGCGGCGCGTGGCGGTTTCCTCGTGAAGGCGCGACATGAGAAGCGAGATCAACGGGTCGGGCTGATAACCGAGCTCACTCGCGGCCTTGAGCACTCGATCCTTGGTGGCGGCCGCGATCTCCGGGTGGTTGCGCAAGGCCATTGATACGGTTGATCGACCGAGCCCGACTTTGCGGGCAATATCGGCCATGGTGATGGGGCGGGTGAGGGGTTCTGACATGATAGCTTGTGCGTTCCGTGCGGATTTGGGGAGTCGAAAGCATTTGAACCGTGTCAGATGGGGCGGGGTCGTCAATAGGCGGGACGCGGGCAAGTCTTCAAAATCCGAAGGAGCGACGCATTGTGCGTCTGCGTTACCGCATCCCACCCCCTCCAAAAAAATGATCCCCCCTCGATTCACCTCGTTTCAGCTCCTCCCCTTGGCTGTTCTGGCTTCGCTCTTCAGCTCTTCGGTCTTCGCTCAAGTTCCCGATCTCCGCTGGAGTTTCGATTACGAACAGGGCGCGCCGCGCCGGGCAATTTGGCTAAACGGCGGCGTGCTCTCCATTAAAAACGGAACCAATTGCACCGCAACGTTCGAACCGAAAACCGGCGGGGTGAGCGCGGCCACGCCGGGCGTGTTGGACGCCTCCGACAACGTGTATGGCGACGGCTACTCCGCCGCGTCGATCACGTCGGCCGGGTCGCCCCTCGTCGCCGACGCGGCACTGCCTCAATTTGTCATCACCTTGTGGATCAAGCCCAGCGTGTCCCCGTCCGATCAGTCCAATGCCCGGTTACTCAACATCAGTCCGGAGAACGAAGAGAAGGGGGCGCGGGGGGTCTATATTGGCTTGGACAACGAGAATCTGGAGGTCGGCGTGAACGGTCATATCTGGCCGGTGAAATTGACCAAGGGTAGTATTCGCAAGGGCGAATGGACTTTTCTGGCGCTGGTTTACGACGGTGCTTCCGGCAATCCCTATTACAGCACCGATATGATGAATAAGGTGCAGACGCTTTCGAACGCCGCCGTGATCATAGGCGGCCCCATGTCGGAGGCGCGGCCGGGTGGTGTGGCTCCGCTCAGCACCGGTGCGCCCAATTACACCGTGTCGCCCGGCCCGCTCGCCCTCAACGGCCTCTGCGTGGCCGTCGGCTGCGGCAATGGCAATGGCGTGCGCTCCTTCGTCGGGTTCATCGACGATGTGCGCGTTTACAAGGGTTTGTTAAACATCAAGGAAATCGACGCTGTCCGGCGTTCTTCCCTGGAGGCCAAATAACTGGCGCGCCCATCGGGAGTCTTCGTCCGTTGAACTCACGGGGCGGCCCCCGGGGTTCAATCACGATCTTGGGCATGAAATACGCCTCAATTGCCGCCTGCGCCGACGGGCTCGCTCCGAAAACGTCCACCGTGGAAACCCAAGCCGCTATGCCCCATCCCTTTTCCCTGTGAGCTTACGCTTTATTTCAGTTTTTTTTGTTATAGCCGTGACTGCGGGTATTTGCAGCGCCCGGCCCTACTACGTGGCCCCGATGGGCGACGACGCCAATCCCGGCACTTTGGAAAAACCCTTCGCCACGCCGCAGCGCGCCCAGAAGGCGGCCCGGCAAACCCCGGGCACCGTTTATCTGCGCGGCGGCACTTATTACCTCTCCGAGCCGCTCGTCTTCACCGCCGAGGATTCCGGCACGAAGGATTCGCCGGTCGTGTATCAAAGTTACCGTGATGAAAAGCCGGTCATCAGCGGCGGCGTGCGGCTCCAGGGCCTCTCCTGGCGTCCTTCAGACAGACCGGGAATCTATCAAACCCAAGTGCCGGCGGACCTGCGAACCGAGGAGATTTTCGTCAATGGTGAGCGGCAGATACTGGCCCGTTACCCGAATTTCGATCCGGGAGCGCAATACTTCGACGGCTTCGCGGCCGACGCCATTTCCAAAGAGCGCGCGGCGCGTTGGGCGGATCCCGTCGGCGGCTACTATCATGCCATGCACCCTTCCTTCTGGGGGGACTTTACTTGGCGCATCACCGGCAAGAATGCCGACGGACAGGTCCAGCTCGAAGGCGGTTGGCAGAACAACCGAGGCTCGGCGGCCCATGACCGCGTCCGCTTTGTCGAAAATATTTTCGAGGAATTGGATTCGCCGGGCGAGTGGTTCCTGAATGCCAAGACCCACACCTTGTATTTCTATCCTCCGACGGGGCTCGATTTGCGCAGCGCCGTCGTCGAGGCCACCCGCCTGCGTTCGCTCGTGGAGTTTCGCGGCAATGAGACGAAGCCGGTGAAGTGGGTCATGCTGCGCGGACTGGTTTTCCGCCACGCCGCCCGCACGGTCATGGACAATCGCGAGCCGCTTCTGCGCTCCGACTGGACCATCTATCGCGGTGGCGCGG
>JAHFTG010000298.1 GCA_023269455.1 Opitutaceae bacterium
ACCGTGCCGGCGGCGAAGAGTTTCGACACGGCGAGCAGGCGTGCTTCGGCGTCGGCGCCGGAAGTGAGTTTGAAGCCGATGACAAGCGGGCGGCGGGCGTCGGCGGGTGCGTAGGATTTGAGCTCGGGGAGGAGCTTGGGTGTGGGCACGAGGCGCAGCGTGAGCTCGGGTGCGTAGGAGGACATCTTGCCGTCGTGCAGCTCGGCGGGGCGGTAGTCAGAGACGGCGGCGCATTGGAGCACGGCGTCGAATGCACCGGTGCTGATGAGGCGTTTGAGGTGGAGCTGAAGATTTTCCGTGGAGGAAAATTCGTGCACGGCGGCGGGCGGGAGTGTCTGCGGGCAGACGGCACCTTCGCCGCGCAAGAGGGTGACGGTGTGGCCGCGTTGCGCGAGGGCGTCGGCGAGTTTTGCGCCAGTGCCGCCGGTGCTGACGTTGGTAAGGAAGCGGACGTCGTCGAGGTATTCGCGGGTCGCGCCGGAGGTGATCAGGATGTTCACGCTAGCTTCGGGCCTAGTTCGGCGAGAACCTGCATCACGAGTTGCTCGGGTTCGAGCAGACGGCCCGCGCCTTCTTCTCCGCAGGCGAGGGCGCCTTCTCCGGTGGGGAGCACGCGCACGCCGAGCGAGGAGAGTTTTTGCAACGAGGCCTGCGTGAGCGGGTGGTTGAACATCGCGACGTTCATCGCGGGGGCGACCCACCAGGCTTTCTTCTTTAATTCCCACGCGAGGAAAAGCGTGCCGACGGGATCATCGGCGAGGCCGGAGGCGAGGCGGTTGACCGTATTGGCGGTAGCCGGGGCGACGAGCGCGAGGTCGGCCCAGCGGGCGAGTTCAATGTGATCCATCGCGCGGCCCGGTTCCCAGAGATCGGTAAACACAGGCTGGCCGGTGAGTCCTTCAAGCGTGGCCTGGCCTACGAACTGAAGTGCGGAGGGCGTGGCTACCGTGCGCACCTCGATGCCCGCCTGCACGAGCCGTGAGATCGCGAAGCACGCCTTGTAGCATGAGATGGAGCCGCTCAGGAGGAAGAGGAGGCGGGGTTTGCGGGCGGTGGCGGACATGGCGCGGGCTAGTAAGATTCTTTTTTGCTCGGGAAACTACCGTCGGCGACGGCGGCAGCGAAGGATGCGAGTCCGCCGGCCACGATTTTATTCCCGTCGGCAAACTGGCGCACGAACTTGGGGTTAAAGCCGGGGTTGAGGCCGAGCATGTCATGAAACACGAGCACCTGTCCGTCGGTGTGAGGCCCGGCACCGATGCCGATCACGGGAATCGAGAGCGCGTCGGTGATTTCGCGGGCGAGGTCGGTCGGCACGCATTCGAGCACGAGGCCGACGGCGCCGGCGGCTTCGACGGCGAGAGCTTGGCGAAGCAGGTCGGCGGCGGCGGTGTCGGTCTTGCCCTGGACTTTGTAGCCACCGAGTGCGTTGACGGATTGCGGGGTGAGGCCGAGGTGGCCGATCACGGGCACGCCGGATTGGACGAGATGGCGGACGACGTCCTCATGGCCGTCGATGCCTTCGATCTTCACGGCGTGGGCTCCGGCGCGCATGAGGAGCGTGGCGCATTCGACGGCGGCGTTGATGCCTTTGCGGGCGGCGAGGAAAGGGAAATCTGCGATCAGAAATTTTTCGCCCGCGAGACCACGGGCGACGGCGGCGGTGTGGCGCGCCATGATTTCCGGCGTGGCGGCAAAGGTCGTGGATTCGCCGTCCACGACGGTGGCCACGCTGTCGCCGACGAGCACGCAATCGACCGGCGAGCTCGCGAGGAAGCGGGCCTCCCAGTGCGTGTAGGCGGTGGACATGCTGATGGGGGCCTTGCCCTTGCGGGCCTTGAAATCGAGGACGGACTTCATCTGGAGGATGGACGTTGCACAACTTACGCAGGAAACGCGAATGCGAAACCGCTCAGGCCTTCTTGGCGGGCAACGCCGCCAGCAATGTCCGCACGGGTGCGGATACTTTGCCTCGCGGCCATGCCACCATGAGCGGGCACGTCGCCGACGCATCCCGCAGGGGGCGGAAGGCCACGCCGGGCACTTTGGTTTTGTTCGCGTAGTCCGGTTGCAACGACACCGCGCCTTCGGTCACGGTCAACGAAAGCGAGTGCGTGAGGCTGTCCGCGTCCTGCACGAAGCGGGCGCGGAATCCCGCGCGTTTGCACAGGCGCGTCACCCACTGGTTGTGGCCCGGCATATCGGCTTCCGCCGCGCCCACGAAAACCGCTTTCCTCAAATCCGACGGCGTAACCGCCGCGAGTTTCGCCAGCGGATTATCTTCCGCCATCGCCACCAGCACGGGAAGCGTCGCGAGGGTTTTAACGTAAAACTCTTTCTCCAAAAACGTCCCTGCGTAGCCGATCAAGGCCACGTCGATTTCTCCCGCACGCAACGCCGCGATCTGTTCGCCGGGTGACAGGTCGCGCATCTTCACCTTAACTTCGGGGTGGGTCTTGCGAAGCGCGGCGAGCGCCGGATTCAGGTAGTCCGCCGCCGCGGACATGAGGTAGCCGATGCGCAGCTCCGCGCTTTGGCCGCGCGCCCGCTGGCGCACGTCGGCCAGCACGGCGTCGAATTTTACGAGCAGCGGTTTGGTCGCGTCGAGCAACGCATGGCCGGTCGCAGTCAGCACCACGCCGCCCGGGCTGCGTTCCAGCAGCGGGCCGCCCACGTCTTGCTCCAGCGCCTGCATCTGCCGCGTGAGTGTTGATTGGGAAACGCGCAGACGGTCGGCCGCCTTGTTGAGGCTGCCTTGTTCGACGATGGCGAAGAACGAGCGCAATAGATCGAGGTTCACGGTGGGCGAAGGCTATGCGCACTACGCATGACGGCAAGCCGTTCCGCGCAGTAGGCGTTCCTGTCGTGTCGTGGTAGTCTCTTCTCATGAACAACACACCCACCGGGCTCCACCACCTCACCGCCATCGCCAGCGATCCCCAGCAAAACGTCGATTTCTACTCCGGCCTGCTCGGTCTGCGCCTCGTGAAGAAGACGGTGAACTTCGACGACCCTTCCGCCTACCACCTTTACTATGGCGACGAGACGGGCACGCCCGGCAGCATCGTCACTTTCTTCTACTGGCCCGGGCATGAGTCGCGCGGCCGTGTTGGCTCCGGCCAAAATACCGCCATCGTTTTCTCCGCGCCCGCCGCCTCGCTCGACTTCTGGCAGGAGCGCCTGCAACGCAACCACGTCGCCGCCACGCGCCGCACCCGCTTCGGCGAGGACGTCGTCACCTTCGCTGATCCCGACGGCATTCCGGTCGAGATCGTCGCGGTTGCCGATGATG
>JAHFTG010000299.1 GCA_023269455.1 Opitutaceae bacterium
CCCATCGAAACGTTCTTCGACCTCAACGACTCTGACGAAGGCCGCGATCCGGTGGCGGCGCGATCATGGGAACTCAAGGAACCCCGCGTGATCTTCCTCATGGGCGTGTCCGGCAGCGGCAAAACCACCGTCGGCCGCCTGCTCTCGCAAACCCTCGGCTGGCGATTCACCGATGCGGACGATTTTCACCCGCCAGCCAACATCGCCAAGATGTCCGCCGGCATCGCCCTCACCGATGCCGACCGCGCCCCGTGGCTCGCCGCCCTCCGCACGCACATCGACGCCCGCCTCGCCACCGGTGAAAACACCATCATCGCCTGCTCCGCCCTCAAACAAAACTACCGCGACACCCTCATCACCGATCCCGGCTGCGTAAAACTCGTCCACCTCCAAGGCACTCGCGAACTCCTCCAAGCCCGCCTGCTACGCCGCACCGATCACTTCATGTCACCCGCCTTGCTCGAAAGTCAGCTCGTCGACCTCGAACGGCCCGCCTCCGCACTCGCCGCCGACATCGCGCAGCCGCCCGAAGAAATCGTCGCCTTGATCACTCGCACTTACGGCCTCGTCCCCTAAAGCTAAGCCTGAGCAATCGCTCAGTTAACGCCCTGCCCCGCTTCCCTTCATTATCCTCGGTTCCCCCATGCCCGATTACAGCACCCCTGTTTACCCGGTAAACACCCAGCTCCTGTCCACCCGAGACCTGCTCGCCCGCTTCGTCGATCCCGCTCACCACCTCAACGGCCTTTCGCGCTTTTCCGATCTCCACCTCAAAATCGGCGAGCCCGCCACCTATCGTTACGACGGCGACCTCGCGCCCGTCCCCGGCGCATCGCCCCTCACCCCGGCGATCTGCGAGCAACTGGTTTTCCCCCTGCTCAACCCGCAACAAATCGCCCTGCTCCAGGCCAACCCGCCCACCGATGTCGATGCCTCCTGGGAATGGCCGGAGCAAAAAATGAATTTCCGCCTGAACGTCTTTCACGACCGCGAAGGCCTCTCCGCCGTGTTGCGCGTGCTGCCCCTCAACATCCCCGAGATCGACCAGATCGGTTTCCCCAGCGACCGCGTCTGGCAGGACATCTGCAATCTCAGCCAAGGCCTCGTCCTCGTGACTGGCCAGACCGGCACCGGAAAATCCACCACCATCGCCGCGATGCTGAAGCAGATCAACCGCACCCGCCGCGTGCGTGTTATCACCCTCGAAGATCCCATCGAATACATCTTCAAAAGCGAACAGGCCCTCTTCTCCCAACGCGAGGTCAACCGCCACGTCGGCAGCTTTGCCCAAGGCCTGCGCAGCGCCCTCCGCGAAGATCCCGACATCATCTACGTCGGCGAGATGCGCGACCCCGAGACCGCCGCCCTCGCCCTCACCGCCGCCGAGACCGGCCACCTCGTTTTCTCCACCCTCCACACCCGCGACACCCGCAGCGCCATCACCCGCATCATCGACATGTTCCCGCCCGAGCGCGTGAAGGAAGTCGCGACCCAGCTCTCCCTCAGCCTGCACAGCGTGATCTGCGGCAAACTCCTCTCGCGCGTCGGCGGCGGCCGCATCCTCGCGATGGAAGTCCTCAAAAACACCACGCCCGTCGGCAACCTCATCCGCACCGGGGCCGCCCATCAAATCCAGTCTCTCATCGAGACCGGCATGAAAGACGGCATGAACACCCTTGATCATCACCTGCAACTCCTCCTCCAATCCGGCGAGATCAGCCGCGAAGAAGCGATGCTCGCCGCCAACGATCCCGCCGCCTTCCCCGCCCCCTTGGCCCCACCCCGCAAAGGCTGGTTCGGAAAGTGAAAAATACGTTGTGCGAAAAACGGTTCTGCCGCTTGCTCGCCCGCAGAAACCGTCCGGCATGAAACCCAAGAAAAAGAAGAGCTACACCGTCTATTTCGCCAGCGAGCTCTTCAGCCTGAAGCACCTCATCGGCAACGCCTATCTCGCCGAGGCCATCTTCGAGAAATCCCACGGCAAATACCTCTGCGTCCTCCCGCAAAACATCGAGCAACGCCGCACCACCGCCCGCGCAATCCGCGACCACGATCTGCGCACGCTCCTCGAATGCGATCTCGGCCTCTTCAACTACGACGGCAGCGAACTCGATTCAGGCACCGTCGTGGAGTTCATGTTCGCCAAGTTTGCCGACATCCCGTCCGTCATCCTGCGCAGTGATTTTCGCAACGGCGGCGATCAGGCCGGCGATCCGTGGAACCTCATGACGAGCTTCTACCCGCGCACCGCCAACGTCGTCGTCAACAGCATCGGCCTCTACAAAGGCTCCATGCAAAAACGCCTCCGCACGTCTCGCCGCAAACCGCTCGACGAAGTCGTGCGCCTCGCCGGCCAGCACAGCACCGCCGATGCCCAGACCATGTGCGAACACATCGCCGCCGCCTGCGTGCGCGCCCTCGACAAAGTCGTCGCCACCGAGCCCGTGATGCCTCGTTACGTGCGCGAGGAAGTTTACCAATGGCTCGGCCTCATGCCCGGCGCCAAGGGCAACCTCAAGGATCTCCGCCGCAAGATGGAAACCATCCTCGAGCGCAAGGTAGAGCGGGACTTGCTCTGACCACCGCTCACCGCCCGCCATGCTTCACATCCTGAATCATCCGCTCGGCGCGCATCTCCTCGCTCGCCTGCGCGACCGCACGACTCCGCCCGCGGCGTTCCGCGCCCTCTCCTACCAAGTCAGCCTGCTGCTCGCCGTCGAAGCGACCCGTGGCCTCGCCACCCGCGATCAAGTCGTCGAAACCCCGCTCGAAACCATCACCGCCCGCGTGCTCGCCCGCCCACTCGTGATCGTTCCCATCCTGCGCGCCGGCCTCGGCATGGTGCAGCCCTTCACCGATTTGTTTCCCGACATCAGCGTGGGCCACGTCGGCCTCGAACGCGACCACGCCACCGCGCTCCCCCGCAGCTATTATCAAAAACTCCCGCCGCTGGCTGGCGCGCATGTGCTCGTCGTGGACCCCATGCTCGCGACAGGCGGCTCCGCCGTGCAGGCGCTCGATGTCCTCCGCGCCGCCGGTGCGACCGAACTCAGCCTCGTCTGCATTGTTAGCTCCCCCGAAGGCGTGCGCGCCGTCGAAGCCGCTCACCCCGCCGTGCCGATCTTCACCGCCGCGCTCGACCGCGAGCTCAACGAAAAGAAATATATCCTCCCCGGCCTCGGCGATTTCGGCGACCGCCTCTACGGGACTTGATCGGCCCCCACCGGCCCGACGTTTTCGAAGCGCACCACCGCCCGCGCCTGCGCGCGCGACTCGACCAGCGAC
>JAHFTG010000429.1 GCA_023269455.1 Opitutaceae bacterium
CTTCGTTTTCACGGTTGGCGTCGTCGGCGACCACGACGAGTTCGCCGCGGGCGATCGCCGCGAGGGCGTCTTCGATTTTTGATGTTTTCATGGCCTAGGAATAAAAGCCCGGAGTGGGCAGGGTGCGGTTCAGCGCCCAGGCGCCGAGCTCACGGAGTTTATAGTCAACGGGATCGTGGAGAGTGTGCGTGCGGATGTTGCGCCAGTAGCGGTCCAGCCGGGCGGAGCCGGCGGTGGAACGTGAGCCCATCACCTCAAACATGCGGTTGGTCACATCGAGTCCCGCGCGCGTGGTGGCGATTTTCGCGGTGGCAACGTCGAGGGCGACGCGGCCGCGGTGGTTTTCGGTGATGGCATCGCCGCTTTCCCAGGCGCGCTGGAGCGTGAGCGCGGCGACGTCGGCGGATTGCCGCGCCGCCTGAAGGCCGAGGAACAACTCGCCGTAATGGCGAAGGATGTAGGCGTCGTCGTTGGGCGAAGCCACACCCGAGCCCGGCCAGGCACGGGTCTGCGCAAGAGTGTAGTTGCGCGCTTCGCCAAACGCGCCTTCGGCGATGCCGAGGTAGACGTTGCTCAGGATGAGCTGGGCGATGCACGAGCGTAGCGACGCACGGATGCTGCCGAGCGGGCCGGGCGTGCGCAGCAATTCGTCCTCGCGCACCTCGACATCGACAAACTCCACGGTGCCGCTGTCGGTCTGACGCTGGCCCATATTGTCCCAGTCTTCCATCACGTGAACTCCAGCTCGGCCCGGCGGGATGGCCGCCACCAGGATGCGGGGATTGCCCGGTTCGAGCGCGGAGACGATCAACATGTCGGCATCGGCCGAGCCGGAGGAAAAGCCCTTGCGGCCGTTGATGACACGGCGGCCGTCCTTGACCGTGAGTTGCGTGCCGGTGTCGAGCGGGTTGAGGGCGTTGCCCCAAAACCAATCATGGTTTACCGTCCCGCGGAAGGCGTGGTCGCGCTGCGCCGCGCTGCCGTAAAGCTCCACCGTCGCCAGCATCAGGTGCTGGAAGCCGAAGAGGTGGCCGAGCGAGCTGTCCACGCGGGAGAACGTGCGCACGATCTTGAGAATCGTGGGCCAGTCGGAGCCGAGACCGCCGAATTCCTGCGGGATCAGCAGATTCAGCAGACGGCTCGCGCGGAGCTGGTCGCGTTCGAGTTTGGCGGTGCCTCCGCGCCGATCGCGCTCCACCGCCGTCTGTGCGAACTCGCTCGCCAGCCGCTCGGCGATTTCGAGCGCGCGCTGGCTCAGGGTTGTTTCCGAAACATCTGAAAGGATGAGGGACAAGGGGGCCTCCGGGATGGTGGATGTTGGGCGCGACGACGGTGGCGCGGTCAGCGCAGGAGCGCGCGGGCCTTCACCTGCGCGACCAGTTGTGTGATGGATTCATCGAGGCGCGCGCGGATTTCATCGGCGATGACCGGCCGGCCGTCTTCGCCGATGCGGAATTGGCCGTCCACGACATAGACGCCTTGCAGCAGATCGGTCGCGGCGAGCGCGGAGAGCACCGGCTTGAGCGCATAATCGATGGCCAGCAGATGTCCGGGCGAACCGCCGCTCGCGATGGGCAGCACGGTTTTCCCGCGAAACGCATACTGGGGCAGAATATCGAGGAATGTTTTCAACGCGCCGGAATAGGCGGCCTTGTAGACGGGCGTGGCCACGACGAGGCCGGCGGCTTCGGCGATGAGGCGCTTGGCCTCGTCAAAAACCGGGCTGTCGTATTTCGCCTGGATAAGATCTTCGGACGGAAAATCACGGATGCTGATAATCACGGCGTCGAGGCCGGCATCCACGAGTCGCTCGCGAATGTGTTTGAGCAAGGCGGCGGATTTGGACGAGACGACCGGGCTTCCGGCGATGAGGACGATGTCGGGCATGTTAAAATCGGTTAAGTTTTGAGAGCGAGCGGGCGGGTTCAGGCGGCCTTGCGGCTGGCCTCGATTTCACGCACGAGCGGCAGCACGTGTTTTCCAAAATACTCGACCTCTTCCTGGAAGTGCAGGAACGCCGAGAGCACGAGGTCCACGCCGATTTCCTTGAGTGCGACGATACGCTCGGCGATCTGCTGCGGCGTGCCGATGAGGTTGGTTTTGAAGCCGTCGTTGTATTGGACGAGATCCTCGAAGGTGGATTTCGCCCAGTTGCCCTCGCCTTCGGGCGAGGCCTTGCCGGCCTGTTTGGCGGCGTCGCCGAACGCGTTGACCGCCTCGGGATCGGCCTTGGCGATGATCTCGTCGAGGACGGCGCGGGCCTCGGCCTCGGTTTCGCGAGCGATGATGAAGGCGTTGACGCCGATCTTCACGTGGCGGCCCTCCTTGGCTGCTTTGGCGCGCACGTCATCGACCTGCGCTTTGATGCCTTCGAGCGTGCTGCCATTGGTGAAATACCAGTCGGAGACGCGGGCCGCCATGTCGCGGGCCGCACGGGAACTGCCGCCCTGGAAAATCTCCGGATGCGGAAGACCGAGCGGCTTCGGGCGCAGCGTGTAGTCATGAAACCGGTAAAAATCGCCCGAGAAACTGAAGTTGTCCTGCGTCCAGATGCCCTTCAACGCACGGATAAACTCTTCTGACCGGCGGTAGCGCTCATCGTGCTCGAGCCAGGGCTCGCCGATGGCGGTAAACTCACCCTTGAACCAACCACTCACGATGTTGATCGCCACGCGACCGCCGGTGAGCTGATCGATGGTCGCGAGCTGCTTGGCGGCCACGGCGGGATTCCACGGGCCGGGCAAAATCGCCGCGATGACCTTCAGGCGTTCGGTCGCGGCCAGCAACGCATGGCTGAAGGCGACGGGCTCATGTTGGGAGTCCGCGCCATACCCGGCCGTGAACCGAATCTGACTGAGCGCGTAGTCGAACCCGCTGCGCTCGGCGATCTGCGCCAGCTTGCGGTTGTAGTCGATATCCCAGCTCGTGCGTTGCTCGATTTTGCTGACGACGAGGCCGCCGCTCACATTCGGCACCCAGTAGGCAAACCGGATCAAATCGGGCGTATTCCCCAAAGAAGGCGTAGATGAAAAGGCCATGGCTTATTTATAGTATGTTTGTTTATTTACTAATGATTCAGGCCAAGTCTAGCAGCCGTTGTGCCTAAAATTATTTCATATTGTAGCATAGCAACTTAAGAAAGTTGATTTTCCTGAAGTGTTGCTGAGGCAACAGGAATGCAGGCCGAGTGCTGCGATCCGAGCAGTCATTTCATGCTTAAATTCACCGCTGGTGCGCCTAGCCGGACAGTTCGCAGACCAAACTGCTGTTTGGCGAACAA
>JAHFTG010000061.1 GCA_023269455.1 Opitutaceae bacterium
CGGGGCAGATCGCGATCATGCAGCACGAACTGGTCGAGCGTAAGAAATGGATTGGGCAGGAGAGGTTTTTGCACGCGCTGAATTTCTGCATGCTGCTGCCGGGACCGGAGGCGCAACAGTTGGCGGTTTACTGCGGCTGGCTGCTGCATCGCACGTGGGGCGGGATCGTGGCGGGTGCGTTGTTCGTGCTGCCGTCGGCGGTGATTTTGTGGGTGCTCAGTTATGTTTATGTGGCGTATGGCGCGGTGCCGTGGATCGCGGCGATTTTTTACGGGTTGAAGCCGGCGGTGATGGCGATCGTCTTCGCGGCGGTGCTGCGCATCGGCAGCAAGGCGCTCAAAAACGGCGTGATGTGGGGCATCGCGGCGGCGGCGTTCGGGTTGATCTTTTTTTTGAAGGTGCCGTTTCCGGTGATCGTGTTTGGCGCAGCGGCGGTGGGGTTTGTCGGTGGGCGATATGCGCCGGGGAAGTTTGTTTTTGCGTCGGGGCACGGTGGGGCGAAGACGGTGGTGGTGGAGCGGGCGGTCATCGACGACTTGGCGGAGAGTGCGGTGGTCAAGCCGACGTGGAGTCGTGCGGTGCGGGTGATTGCGGTGTGCGGTGCGTTGTGGGCGGCTCCGATTTTCGCGGTCGGGTGGTGGCAGGGCTGGTCGGGCACGCTGGCGCAGGAGGGGGTGTTTTTCAGCAAGGCGGCGATGGTGACGTTTGGCGGGGCGTATGCGGTGCTGCCGTATGTGGCCCAGCAGGCGGTGGTGACGCATGCGTGGCTGGCGGCGCCGCAGATGCTCGACGGGCTGGCGTTTGCCGAGACGACACCCGGGCCGCTTATCATGGTGCTCCAGTTCGTGGGGTTCATGGGCGGGTGGAACCATCCCGGCGCATTGTCTCCTCTGATGGCGGCGACGCTCGGCGCGATGATCACGACGTGGGTGACGTTCGTGCCGTGCTTCCTGTGGATTTTTCTGGGGGCGCCGCACATCGAGCGGCTACGCGGGCAGAAGCTGCTGACGGCGGCGCTGAGCGCGGTGACGGCGAGCGTGGTGGGCGTGATCTTGAATCTCGCGGTGTGGTTTGGCTGGCACGTGATCGTGCCGACGGGGACGTGGACGGGCGTGGACTGGTTCGCGCTGGCGGTGGGCGCGGGGGCGTTCGTGGCGCTGGACCGGTTCAAGGTGAACTTGATCACGGTGATCGCGGCGAGCGGAGTGCTGGGGCTGGCGTGGAGCTGGGTGTGAGGCAGTTCGAGCGGCGGAAATCGGAATTTTTGACCACTCATGGAATCGCCCAACGGGGCGATTCTCTGGGGGCGGCCTTTCGCAATGCTCCGGCTGGGTTGCGGAGGGGCGGCTGATGCCGCCGGGATCCGGCGTGGTGATGAGATTAAAGGTCTTCTTGGCAAGTCATAGGCTTTCTCTACTCATGGTTTTATGCACGAGGCATTCACGCCTGAGCCAATAGCAGGTTCCTCAAAACTACCGTCTTTGGATGAGTTGGGGCGGGATCTGCTTCTGGTGACTACGTGGCAGCGGACGTTGTCAATCATGCGCCCATTGGGCTGTTTGATTTTATACGGGTTATTTGCGTGGAGCGGCTGGTGGGTGCCGGCGATTGCGGCGGTGGCCGGGTTGATGTTTATCACGTATGTGAGCACGACTCATGATCTGTTGCATCGGACCCTTGGGTTTTCCCGAAGGGAGAACGAATTTTGGTTATGCGTGCTAGAATTAGCCGCGTTGCGAAGCGGTCATGCTTTTCGAATTACGCATTTGGAACATCACCGCAGTTTCCCCGAGGAGAATGACATTGAGGGTAAGGCGGCGCACATGCCGTGGTGGCGTTCTCTAATCTACGGGGTGGGCAATCAATCGCGGCTTTTTTTATGGGCTTGGGGCCGGGCCCGATCCGTTGAACGGAGTTGGATGGCGGTAGAAGCCGTGGTGATCGGGTTGTTTTGGGTGGTGAGCGTTAGGTGGGTTCAGGTGCGTCCTGAATTGCTGGTTTTTGGGCTTACGGTCATGGCGAGCAGTTGGTTTTATCCCTTTGCCACGGTTTGGGTGCCGCATCGGGTGGAGGGCCGCACGGCGCTGGAGCAGACTCATGCGGTGCGCGGGAAATGGGTGCCGGAGCTTTTTTTGCAGCACACCTATCATTTGGAGCATCATCTCTATCCCTCGGTTTCGTCCCATCGGTGGGCGGATCTGGCGCGTCGGCTCGATCCGTATTTGCGGGAGCGCGGAGTGGAGCCTTTGGAAACCTGGTGACGATGAATTCAAAAACTATGAACCGCGGGCGTGACGATGCTCAGGGGCTTTGGGAAGGCTGGCTCGGTGACGGGCGATTTTTTCTGGGGTTGGTGGCGTTTTGCCTGGCGGGGTCGGGCGCGTTTGCGCTGTTCCTGTGCGTGACTGGGCATTTCCTACCGCACGACGTGGCGTGGTTGGGAATGGATGCGCAGGGGCTGAGCCGGGTGGGCGGCAACGGGGTGGTCTCATTTATGTTTCATGACCGGGCGGCGTTTGCCGGAGCGTTGCTGGCGATAGGCGTGCTTTACGGGTGGCTGATCTGTTTTCCGCTGGCGGCAGGCGAGGCGTGGGCGTGGTGGACGCTGGCGATTCCTGGCGGGGCGGGGTTCGCGAGTTTTTTAACTTACCTAAGTTATGGGTATCTGGACAGCTGGCATGGAACGGCCACGTTGGCTCTGCTGCCGCTTTTCATCGTGGGCATGGTGCGGGCGAAGCGGTTGGTTGTGGGTGAAGGACGGGGACGTGCGATGCATGCGCAGGGGTGGTCGCGGCGGTTGTTGACGGCTTACGGAGGCGGCTTGGTGCTGGGGGGAGCCACGATTTCGGTGGTGGGCATGACGACGGTTTTCGTGCCGCAGGATCTGGTGTTCATTGGGCACACGCGGCTCGAAATCTGCGGGTTTTCAGAGCGGTTGATTCCGCTGATCGCGCATGATCGGGCCGGTTTTGGCGGCGGCCTGATATCCACAGGGCTGATTATTTTGGGAATCGCAGGGTGGGCGCGGCCAAGCCGGGGGTGTTGCGAGGCGTTGCTTCTATCGGGTGCGGCGGGTTTTGGCTGCGCGATCGGCGTGCATTGGGCGATTGGTTACACGGATATTTCCCATCTGGCTCCGGCTTATGCGGGGGCTGGATTGTATGCGGCGGCGCTGGGTTTGTTTTGGCGTGAGGCGCGGGTTTCAGCGGACGGGAACGTCAAGGATGGGGCGGAGAGCTTGGCGGGTGAGTGCGTCGGACAGAAGTCGTAAGGCGAGGTCGCGTGTTCGCGGCGCTGGACCGGTTCAAGGTGAACTTGATCACGGTGATCGCGGCGAGCGGAGTGCTCGGGCTGGCGTGGAGCTGGGTGTGAGGCAGTTCGAGCGGCGGCTGATGCCGCCGGGGACAAACTGAACAAGGTAGCTCTAATGAGCGGCGGGCTTCAGGTGGGTTTTTAGGAACTCTTCGGTGAGGCGGTGGACGTCGGGGCCGAAGCCTTGGCCGTGGCCGCCGCCTTTGACGATGTGCAGCGTGCTCTCGTCGCCGGCGGCGCGGAGTTTTTTGTCGAGCAACTGGCTTTGGCCCATCGGCACGATTTGGTCGGCGTCACCGTGCACGATCAGGAAGGGCGGCGCGCCGGTTTGCACGTAGGTCGTGGGGCTGGCGCGGAGGGCGAGCTTGGGGTTTTTCTGGATCGGGCCGCCGAGGAGATCGGCTTCGGGCGAGTCGGCGGCATCGTGGTCGATGCGGGATTGAGGGCCGGACATGCGGCCCATCGTGAGCAGGTCGGCGGGGCCGAAATAATCGACCACGCACTGGACGGCGCTGGAGATGTCGAGGTTGGCACCGACATCGAACTCACGGGTTTTGCCGGTGACGCCGAGGAGGGCGACGAGGTGGCCGCCGGCGGAGCTGCCCCAGGCGGCGAATTTTTGCGGGTCGAGGTGGTATTCGGCAGCGTGGGCGCGGAGCCAGCGGACGGCGGCCTTGCAGTCTTCGAGTTGCGCGGGGAAGACGGCGTCCTGACTGAGGCGATAGTCGAGGCTGGCGATGGCGTAGCCTTCGGACACGAGGCGGGCGGCGGGGCACTGGCGCTTATCGCCGGCTTTCCAGCCGCCGCCGTGGATCCAGATGATCAACGGGCGGGGGGAGCCGGTGTCGGGCGTGTCGGGGAGATAGAGGTCGAGTTTTTGGAGGGCGTGGCCGTTGGCGACGTAGGCGAGGTCGCGGAGGGAGTGGACGCCGGGAGGAAGGGGAGGCGGGGTGCGCGGGCGGTCTTGGGCGCGGAGAGCCTGGCCGAGGACGGCAAGGGTGACCGTAAGAAGCAGGAGTGAAGTGCGCATGGTCGGGAGACGGTGCTTGCGGCGTGGCGGTTACCAGTTGGATGCGAACAGGCGGCGTGAAATCTTCCTCTGCCCTGTTTGTCTGTCGTCTTCGGGCCGGAACTGACGAAAGAGAAAGATAAAGAGGAAAGAGAGGGAGCGAGGGAACGGGCTCACCAGTTGGACATGGCGTTGCTGACTTCGGTGAGCTGGTGCGATCCGTCTTCTTTGAGGACGATGGCGAAATTGCGGGAGTGAAACGCCTTTAACGTGCTGCGGTGCGCGATGGTCAGGTAGGTCACGCCGGGCAACGTCGCACGCAGGCTCAGGTAGAAGACGTGTTCGGCATGCTCGTCCATCGCGGAGGTGGATTCGTCGAGGAAGAGCCACTCGGGCTTGTGCAGGAAAATGCGGGCCAGGCCCACGCGTTGTTGTTCGCCGCCGGAGAGGGTTTGCGACCAGTGGGCTTCTTCGTCGAGGCGGGCGGCGAGGGTGGGGGCTTGCGCGAGGGCGAGGGCGGTGCGGACGGCTTCGTCGGTGAATTTCTCGGGGGGCTCGGGGTAACACGCGGCGGCGCGGAGGGTGCCGATGGGGAGATACGGTTTCTGCGGCATGACCATGCAGCGGAAGGGCGAGGGGAGGTGGACCATCCCTTGTTCGTAGGGCCAGAGGCCGGCGAGCGCGCGGAGGAGCGTGCTCTTGCCGCAGCCGGAGGGGCCGGTGATGAGCACGGAATCACCCGGGGCGAGGCTGAAGGACACGGGGGCGATGAGCATGCGTCCGTCGGGGCGGAAGAGGGCGAGGTTCTGCACTTCGAGGCGGTCGCCGGTGAGGCCGGAATCGTAGATGCGGCTCTGGGTGGCGCGGAGTTCCCGGGAGTGCTCGATGCCGCGGACGAAGCCGTCGAGGCGCTGGGTGACGGCCCACCAGCCGGCGAAGGTTTCAAAGCTGTTGATGAAAATATTCAGGCTGCTTTGCACGCGGCCGAACGCGCCGGTGAGCTGGGTGAGCTGGCCGAGCGAGATGATGCCGGCGAAGAAACGCGGGGCGGAGAGGAGGAGCGGGACGATGTCGGAGAGGCGGAAGTAAACGGCCTTGAAAGCGTTCAAGTGAATCTGCTTCACGAGGCGCGTGTTGAAGTTGCCCACGATGCGTCCGAAGTTGGCGCCAAGGGTGCGGCGCTCGGCGGGCTCGCCGTCGATGAGGGCGGTGCTCTCGCTGTTTTCACGGAGGCGCATGAGGCCGAAGCGGAAGTCGGCCTCGAGTTTTTCCTGTTCGTAGGCGAGGCCGATGATCGGGCGGCCGACGCGGCTCACGAGCCACGAGCCGAGCCACGAATAGAGGAAGCAAAACCACACGAGGTGACCGGGGATGGCGGTGATGAAGGCCATCGTGATTTCATAGGCGTGCCAGGCGGCGAGGTAGGCGGCGCCGAGCCACGCGAGGTGGGTGGAGAGGTCCACGGGCGGCGGGCGGCCGATGGGCGTGGGCGGGCCTTCGGAGAGATTCCACAGGATGACGACGAAGGCGATGAAGCCGATGGCCGACGAAAAGACCTGCATGAACAGATCGAGCGAGGTGAAGACGAAGCTGCGGATGTCTTCGCTGATGCGCTGGTCGGGATTGTCGCCGTGGCCGGAGTCGAGCTGGCCGAGGTAGTGGGCGCGGTCGCCGAGCCACTGGTCGAGGAAGCGGGCGGTGAGCCAGCGGCGCCAGCGGATCTTGAGCGAGGAGAAGAGGTAGTCCTCGGCGAGCCAGAAGGTGATCGAAAGGAAAATGAGCCCGATCATCACCACGCCTAGATGGACGAAGTAGCTGTAATCGCCGTGCTGGACGGTGTTGAAGAAATCGCGGTTCCAGTAGGAGAGGCGGACGCCGATCCAGTTTTGCAGTGCGGTGGTCGTGATGACACAGCCGAGAAGAAGGAGGGCGGGCCACTTTTCCTCCGAGGTCCAAAACGGTTTCGCCAAGCTCCAGAACAGACGGAGTTTTGAGGCGAGGGTGTGGGGCACTCGGATGAGTGAGCGGGAAAATAGGGAAAGGACAATCCCCGCGTTGGGGCGAGGCGGGGCCGGAAATGGAAGACGGAGTTATTAACCACTCATGGAATCGCCCAACTCCGCAGTGGCGGGGCGAACTGGGGCGATTTTCCGGGAGAGGTTCCCTCCTTCACAAGGCTACGGAGGACAAGCCGGCCAATGGCCTTCGCGATTAAGCGGAGGGGTGGCTGATGCCGCCGGAAGGTGCTGATTTTGGGCTCTCGTTTCACTCTCCCCAGTCGGAGAATTCCCAGGCGCGCTTGACGACGGCGTGGCCGTTTTCAAGGAGGGCGTTGTTGAGGAAAACTTCGCCTGCGTCGGTCGAGAGAAAGACGTCGGCGAGGTAGCGGTCGTATTTGTCGGGCTTGGTGGTGCAGATCGTCACGGCGGTGGCGCGGGCGACGAGGGATTCGGTGAAGCGTTTGGCGGCCTTGCCCTCGGGCGTGGGCAACTCGGGGCAGTCGAGGTCGCGGAGGCGGAGCTTTTGTTTCACCCAGTGGCCGGGGCGCAGGTAAACCCGCACCCAGAGCGTGTCGCCGTCCACGGTTTTAAGCACGGTGGCGCGGTAGGTGAAGAGGTCGGCTTTGCTCGCGTCGGGGGCGGCGGTGATGCGACCGGCGGAGTCGAGCCGGATGAAGTCGCCAGCGGTGAGCTGGGTGGCGGCGGGCAGGTCGAGGTAGGTGGCGAAGCCGAGATCGGCGGACAGGAATTCGCCGGAGACGATGGTCTTGCCGACGCCGGGCACGCCCCGTTTTGGGGTGAGGGTCTTGGGCGGTTCGGCGGTCGCGGTGGCCGTGATGTCGATGGCGGCGGGTTCGGGCGGAGCGAGGGCGCGGACACGTTGCTCCAACTGCGGCGAGTTTAAGCCGAGCTTGATCGTCTCCGCGAGCAAGGCCTTGCGCTTGGCGGGGTCGGGGACCTGGCAGAGGATGCGATAGTGGTTCCACGTCAATTGTGCGTGATCCCGCACAATCGGGAAGCAGCGGGCAAACTGGGCGCATTCGTAGAGCTGGCGTTTGCTGACCTTGAGGTCTTCGGCGAGGCGGGTGAAGACCTGGGCGCCGTAGTTGGCGCGGTCCTTGTTGAGGAGGACGTGGTCGTTGATGAGGCGGCCGGTTTCCCAGTAGGTGCGCACCCAGGCCTGGTCGATGCGGAGGCGGCCGGTGAGGAGTGTCGCCTCGACGTCCCGGCGCAACGCGGCGTAGGTGGCGGGTGCGGCGAGCGGCGGGGTTGGCATGGAGCGGATGAACCAGCAGGCGGTTTGCCAACCCACACGGGCGGGCCTGACCGAGTGCTTGCGCGGGGCGTTGCGGTGGCTAACGTAGTGTCATGCTCAACACCGAACTCTCGCGTAGCGCCCTTGAGTTGTCTCCGGCCGACCGGCTTGAACTGGCACGGCGGCTGGTCGAGAGCGTGGTTGAGCCCGTGCCGCTTACCGATGCGGTGAAAGCAGGCATCCGTCGCATCGAAGACGTGGCCTCGGGCAGGGTAGCGGGCATGACCGAAGAGCAGTATCGCGCCGCCGTGGCATGAAGGTGGTTTTCCACCCGGAGTTTCCGGACGACCAGCGGAAATTCCAGGCGGGCTATGCGGAGATTTCGCCGGGTTTGGCGGTGCGTTTTCGGCAGGAAATCGACGACGCCATCGAGGCGATCAAGGCTTCGCCCAGCGGGGCCGGGCATTTTGTAAATACAGGGTCGGTCATCGTGCCGGAGTTTCGGCGGCGCAATCTGCAGGCGTTCCCGTTTTTCGTGCTCTATGGCTGGACGAACGACACGGTGATCTTTGGTTCGATCATTCCGACACGTGCAGACCCGCTTAACTGGCTCACACGGTTTCCGGAGCGTTGAGCGGTTGTGCGACAGGCCGGGCGGCTGATACCGCCGTGGGATTATAACGGCTGGAGGAAGTCGGACCAGGTGGTGAAGCCGTCTTTGGCGTAGGTGGCAAGAGCCTCAGGCTTTACCGAGCCCAATTTACACCAAGGTTTTCCATGCGTTTAATCAGCAAGCGATCTAGTTTTCCTTGGCGGAATAGTTCGCGTTGATGAGCCAGCCAGCGACCCAATTGAGGATTTGCCGCATGGCGGGCGGGAACCCGGCAGTCGCCGTTTTCTGTTTTATAGGCGATGAGTTCGGAAAAACGAGTTTCCCAGTCTTTAGCGAGTGGATCCCAATCGAATCCTATAGCTTCAAGTTTTTGGATGCGTTCCTGTGTCAACTTACCGTCAAGATATTCTGACCGCTGAATACTCACCCATGATTTTAACTTTGGATTTGGCGGATAATCCTGCGGCACGCGACAATGACTGTTGAGGGCTTTAAATTCGCTGAGTTCAGCAAACGAAGTGTCCCATTTCACTGCGAGCGCGTTCCAGACGAAGCCAACTTCATCCAAGAGCTTGCGGCGATCCGGGGCTATCGTGCCGCGCCGAAAGTTTGCTCGTTGATTATCAACCCATGTCCCCAGCTCGCTTTTTTTAGGATACCCTGCCGTGACGTTACAGTGGCCGTTCTGTGCTTTGAATTCTTTAAGCTTGGTGAACATTTCAGCCCAAGCATCCGTGAGAGGGTTCCACACGACGCCCAGAGATTCCAAGCGCTGACTGAGTTCAGGGGACATTTTTCCATCGCGATATTTCTTCCTGAGCGAATTAAGCCATGCGCCCAGTGCAGGATTGGCGGGGTAGTCCCGTGGAACTCTGACATGCCCGTGTCTTTTCTTGTAAACCTCCAATTCCGCGAACCGGAACTCCCAATTACCTTTCCCGAGCAATGTCATTTTATCCCAGCAACGGGCTTCGATTTGGGCGGCAAAGTCAGCGGCATTTACCCCAACAGGAAAGACGACTTCCCCGAAGTCGAAACGCACTGGGCAGCCGATGTCTGGAGTGCGTGCCTCGATTGAGGCACGGAACCATTCGATGATACGCTCGTCTTGGGCGGCCAATGCACGAAGAACGGTGAAGATGAAATCGAAACCATGCCGTTCGGCGATGTCTTCCGGCGTCGCGCCATCCGGCACGACGAGGGGGAGCAGGATGTAGCCGAGTTGTTTGCCGGACTTCGGATCGAGACGCAGGGCGCGGCCGGAGGCTTGGACGATGTCGATGGTGCTGCCTTTGGGGTCGGCAAAGAAAACGCAGTCGATGCCGGGGACGTCCACGCCTTCGGTGAGGCAGCGGGCGTTGGTCACGAGCGAGGGCGTGGATTGGAGGAATGCATCCAGCTCACGTTGGCGGGCGGCGCTGCCCATTTTGCCCGACACGTGGTAGGCGGCGACGGGCGTTTCGGTGGCGAGGTGGGCGTTGAGGCGGTTGCAGAGTTCGCGGAAGCGGGAGGCCCGTAGAATACTGCTGTGAAACGAGACGGTGTGGCGCACGCCGTGGAGCGCGGTCGCGCGGCGGAGGGCGATGAGACTGGCGAGGGCGAGCGAGGTGACTTCGTCGAGGTCGTCGGGGCCGAGGTCGAGCCAGCGGTTGTCGGCGACGAGGGTTTTTATTTCGGATTCGCGGACGCCGATGGTGAGCAGGCGGTAGTCGCAGAGGATGGGCTCGGCGGCGGCGATGGCGGCCTTGAAGGTGAGGAGGTCGATGGTCTCGCCGTAGAGCGCGGGGTCGTCCATCGAGACGATGTCGTCAGAGCGGTTGGAGGCGAAGCGGCGTTCCGTGGCCGTCATGAAGAGGCGGCGGGGGAGCGGGAGGTTGTCGTCGTGGAGGAGGTGGGCGTAGTAGCTGGAGGTTTTGCCGGTGGTCTTGTGGGCCTCGTCGAGCACGGCGAAGTCGAAGGCGGTGCCGGCGGAGCGGGCGGCGGCGGCGAGGACGGGCGAGCTTTGATAGGTGGTGAGGACGACGAGGAGGCCGGGACGGGCTTGGGCGGCGCGGAGGTGGCCGGCGAGTTTGACGGGGTCGGTGTCGCAGGGGATGCCGA
>JAHFTG010000300.1 GCA_023269455.1 Opitutaceae bacterium
GAACCGGCCGCATGATTAGATGCGCCACACATGGGCACAACTTGCGGAGATTCTTACAGGCCGTGAAAATCCTGCCCAACAAACCGCTCAGCCCCGGATTTCGATCTGCTCAACCAACTCGATGCCGTAGGCCTCCAAACCAACGACTTTGCGGTGGCTGTTGGAGAGCAGACGGATTTTTCTCAGGCCGAGCGCGCTCAAGATTTGCGCACCGATGCCGTAATCGCGCAGATCCATCCCCGGCACGACTTCGCCGGACTTCACAGGATTTAGTTTTTTGAGCAGCGTCTCGCCGGAATTCAGCGGCTCCATGTAGAGCACCGCGCCGCGTCCTTCTTTGGCGATGGCCTTGAGGCTCGCATCGAGCACGTCGCCCGTGGTGCCGCAATCGCGTCCGTGAAACACATCCGCCAGCACGTTCGCGCTGTGCACGCGCACCAGCGATGGCGTGGCCGCGTCGAGCGCGCCCATCGTGAGCGCGAGGTGGTGGCGCTTGTCGAGCCGGCTGCGAAAAACGTGCGCGGTGAATTCGCCATAAGCCGAGGCGAAGGCGCTCTCGCCGATTTTTTCGACGAGTTTTTCCTGCTTCAGGCGATAGGCGATGAGTTGTTCGATCGAGATGATTTTCAGACCGAACTGATTCTTGAATTCGATCAGTTGCGGGAGGCGTTTCATGGTGCCGTCGTCGTTGACCAATTCGCAGATGACTCCGGCCGGTTCCAACCCGGCGAGCATGGCGAGATCGACCGCCGCCTCGGTGTGGCCGGCGCGTTCGAGCACGCCACCCGGACGGGCGCGCAACGGAAACACATGCCCCGGCTGCACGAGCTGGTCGGCGTGCGCGGCGGGATCGGCTAGAATCTTGATCGCGACCGAGCGGTCGTAGGCGCTCACGCCGGTCGAAATACCTTCGCTGGCATCGACGGTGATGGCGAAATCGGTGCGTTGCACCTCGCGGTTGCGCGCCACCATCGGCCCGAGGCCGAGGCGGTCGAGTTGGTGGCCGAGCATGGGCACGCACACGATGCCGCTGCCGTAGCGGATCATCATGTTGACGGCTTCCGGCGTGGCCTTCGAGGCGGCCATGATGAGATCACCTTCGTTTTCCCGGTCTTCGTCGTCGGCCACGATGACGGCCTGCCCTGCGGCGATGGCCGCGATGGCATCTTCAACGGAGTCAAACGGGCTGGAGTCGGTGTTCATGCAAAGTGAAAACGGAAGCAGGCATCAGCTTCCACCGGTTGCTCGAACGGAGCAAGGGTGACTTCCAGAAAACCTTAAAACTCACGCGTAATCCCGCCGCCCATCCAACGCGCTCTTCAACGTGACGGAGTCCGCATAAAGCACGCCGCCGCCGCTGGGGAGACCGAAGCCGATGCGCGTGACCTTGACTGCGCCATCCGGCGGCAGGTGTTGCGTCAGGTAATGGCAGGTCGCCTCACCCTCCACGTCGTTTGAAAGGGCAAGGATCAACTCGCGCACTTCGCCCGCCTGCACGCGCGCCAGCAGGCCGGTTAGATTGATGTCTTTGGGGCCGACGCCTTGGATCGGCGAGAGTTTGCCGTGCAGCACATGGTAGCCGCCGCGATACGCGCCGGAGCGTTCCAACGCCACGAGGTCGGGCACGTGTTCGACCACGCAGACGATGCGGTGGTCGCGGCGTTCGTCCGAGCAGATCGCACAGAGCTCGCCCTCGGCCAGACTGCCGCAGCGCGTGCAGCGTTTCACGCCGCGCGCGGCTTCTTCGAGTGCGCCGATGAGAACCGGCAGCGCCTCGGGTTTACCCACGAGCAGGTGCAACGCCATCCGCTCCGCTGAGCGGTAGCCGACGCCCGGCAGTTGTTTCAACTGCTGCTGCAGGCGTTCAAAAGCGGGGGTCATGGGATTGGAAAAGCTGAGAGCCAAGAGTCTAGAGCTGAGAGCAAGAAAACCGCACTCCGGCTGCGGTGTTCTGGCTCTAGCCTCTCAGCTCTTGGCTCTGGACTGGCGCGGCTGCGCCGCGCTCAGAACATCCCCGGCATCTGGAAGGCCGAGGTGACTTTCTGCATCTCGGCGTCGTTGTATTCCTTGGACTGCTTGGCGGCATCCTGGATGGCGGAGAGAAGCGTGTCGGAGACGAGCTTCGAGTCTTCTTTGAGAAACTCGGGATCGAGGGAGAGCGAAGTGAATTTGCCCGCACCGTTGATCTGGATCTTCACCGCGCCGCCACCGCTGGTGATGTCGATGATCTTGGCTTCCATCTGAGTCTGGAGCGACTCGATGGATTTCTGCATTTTCTGGGCTTGTTTGAGAAGTTTGCCTACGCCGGCCATGGTGGGAGGGGAGTTGAGAGTTGAGGGATTAAAGTTGAGAGATGGTTAATGCCTCGCAACGCGCGGAAATCTTCAAGCTCCAAGTATCGCGTCGTAGCCCTCGCGAAACGTGGCGTAAAGCGGACGCCAGCCCAGCACACGCTTGAGCGTGTCGTTGGCGATCACCCGGTCGGGCGTGATCAGCCGCCGTCCCGTCGCGGGCGCACCGGTAAAAATCGGCGACGGCACGCCGAGGCGCGCGGCCAGCCAGGCGACCACCTCGGCCTTCGGCGCGGCACCGTCGTCGGCCACGTTGAAGACGCCGCCCGTCACCTCCGCGGGCGCGCCAAACGCCGCCCACACCGCCCCGACGATGTCGTCGCGATGGATCAGGTTAAGGCGATGATCGCCGCGTCCGGCCACGACACCCGAGCCTTCGCGCAACTGGTCGAGCAAGTGGTGGCGTTGCGGCCCGTAGATTCCCGCCAGCCGCAGCACAAAACTCCGCCCGCCGTCCCACTCGCGCAGAAGGTTTTCCGCCTCCAGTAAAATTTGGGCGTTCTCGCTCGCGCCTTCCATCGGCGCGGTTTCATCGACGCGCACGCCGCCATCCTGCGGATACACCGACGTGCTGCTCGTATAGACCAGCGTGCCCACCGGAGCACGTCCCGTCCACGCCAACACCGAGCGCATGCCATCAACATAGCTGCGCCGATAGCCCGCCGGCCCGCCGCCGCCGGAGCTCACGCAGTTGAGCGCGAACTCCGCGCCGCCGACCAGAGCCGGATGGTCATGCCAGCTCTTCTCCGCGAGATCGGCGACCAGCGCGGTCGCGCCAAGCTCGCGCAACGCCTCTGCGTTCGTCGCGTTGCGTGTGAGCGCGGTGACCCTCATCCCGCGCGCGACCGCCTGCCGGGCGACCTCCGCGCCGACATAGCCCGCGCCAAAGATCACGAGG
>JAHFTG010000301.1 GCA_023269455.1 Opitutaceae bacterium
AACACCGGATACGTCCACCCCTGCGCGCTTATGTTTTTATCATAAAACTGCATGGCACCCGAAGGCGACGTCCCGGATTCTGTCGTCCAGCCATAGACACGCCCGGGCAGCCAAGAAGAACGATCCGCCTGCGTCCCACTTGTGGTCTGCGCATTACCAAAAGGTAGTCCTACGCGCATTTTGCCGCCCGTGCCCTTGATTGGCATACTCAACGCCGCCTGCAAATCCACGGAGACTGAAGAGCCCGCGGCAGAGTCCGTAACCGTAATTTGAGGCAAACCCGTTACCTCGATCGACAAATCATCGGTCGTCGCCGGCGCCAATGCCGCGCTGTAAGGATTCCACAACGCCACATAAAATCGCGACTTCACCGTCAATGCATTCTTGGCCGTGCGCTGCACTTTGAATTGCAGCATGAAATCGGTCATCACCGGAGTGACGCCAAACTCCAAATCAGGCAGTCCGCTCGCAGCCGCCGACGAGCTTGGCACCACAATTTTATAACGACGCCGGGGGGAATCGACATCGGCAATCCCAGGGTAAGCTTGATCCGTGTTACTGAGCGTCGATCCCGGCGCCTCCATATAGTTAGCATAGTTGGCATACGCGACATACGCCGCGCCCAGTTCGCCGGGATTGAGTGACAGATCATGCATCAGCCCCCGATTGGCATCCGATGCAGGCAGCGTGTTTGCCAGCACCGCATACGCCGTCGTTGTAAAATCATGATAATGGCCACGCGTAAAATCCGCCATGTTCCCCGCCGCCGGCGTCAGATAACCCAGTTGGGCGTCCGTCCGCACGTTATTCAACGCAGTGCCGACCGTAAACGGATCAAAACCTTCCTTCACAGAAGCCGTGGTCGCCGTGCTGCACCGAAAATAATTCGGCCCGCTGCCAATCTGTTGACGGATACGTCTGCGCTGCGTCTGTGTATCCCAAGGTGCGTAGGTCACCTCGTCAGCCCGGTCCGGCAGGGCCAGCGACGCCTTTACGCCCTGATCTCCCACCCACCACGCATAACGACCCATCACCGGCGTGGCGGCGGCTCCCAAACCCGCCACCGATCCCGCGCCCGCCTTGATGTCCTGCTTGGTGAGTTTGATGCGACGTGTCCTTTCCGCAGGCGTGGGGTTGGCGGCATCAGTGGCCACACTGTGATTCCCTACCAAAAACACCTGGTCGGCCGCCACGGTATCGTTACCCGGATCGAGTCCGGCCGCGAGCAGACCAGCGGACGTCGCGCCGCTTTGCTCGCTACCGCTCACCAGCCACGTGTCTGCTGCCGTGTTGACCGTTCCGTCAGGCTTCACGACCCAAACCCCTGCATAATGCGGATTGGTGATCGGTGCAGTGGAAGTGATCGCGGCCTCGGCGGTAATCCGTGCATCAGGCCCCGCGTATTTCTGCAACTGGCCGATGGCGATATTGAGCGCCATGAGTGCGTTTTGCCGCGCTTGCTCCAAATTCTGCTGGTTTCCAGCTACTTGAGTTTCAACACGCGTCAACGCCGCCAGCGACACCAAGAGCATCACCAAAAACGCCAATAACGTAACGGTAATCAAGAGCGCAAAGCCTCTATTCCCATCTTTACCCACCGCCTGAGTGCCATGATCGCCCCGCATGAAACCCCGCTAAGCAAAAACCACGCCCCGCAACAAACAAGCTGCAAGGATTTAGCTAAAAATGGGTTTCGCCCCAAAATTGCTAACCAAAGTAAAACCGAAAAATCAGAAATATCCTCATCGAAGAAAGAATTTTATCAATATAACCTGAAAACCTCTGCCCTAGGATTTTGCTAATCACCAAATAAAATTAGCCCTGAAGATAAACCGCTTGCATCCGACCACGAATGCTCGCCTTAACCACCACCAAATGAACTTAAAATGCCTGTGATTTGATTTCGATGCGACGCGTATAAACTTGAGAATTCGCGAGCGCGATAGTCCACCAATCACCAGTGATGTTACCCGCTTCAAGATTTGCAATTTGCTTTGCGCCGTCATCGGTCAAAATACGAACCATTACCTCTACAACCACGGGGAAACCATAAGTCATATTTGCAACCGCTGGTTCTCCCGCTACAGGAGAGACCAAGGCCGTCGTTCCATTAGTGCCATCCGCCGTCGTAACCGCAAACCCGGTGTTGCTTGGACTATTTGGGAACTTCGGTTTATTGCTGCTTGGATCAGCCGTCCAAACACGCACGCCAAAATCAATTACATTATTCGCCAAAAGTTGAGAGGTTGCAGGTTCTAAGATATTACCTACATTGCCAGCCACACTATTATCAGAAGTATTATAGCTTGGATTGCCGGCCGCCATAAAAAGGTTATAACCGGAATTGAAGGTCGAATTTGTTCCTCCCGTTATGGGGCCAGGTCTCGCCTCAGACCTGTAAAATTGATAAGTATAAGTGTTGCCCACGGTCCCCACCTTGTTACGCACTATTTGGTAAGAAACCGCCCTAGGCGCTGAAATCGTATCGGTTCCCAAATTTGAATCGGGGCGAACCGTAAAAAATCTTACCCACATTCCAGATTGACCAAAACGATAAGTCGTCAAGTCAGGCCAAGGAGGGGTAGCACCGGGACTAGGGAAATTAAAAGACCCGCTCGCCGCAACAGGCTTTGCGGTCCCACTCCAATTGGACCCATTGGTTGTAAATGAATTAGGCAAAACAGTAGCCGCCAACCAGACATTTCCATCTTGGCGAACTACCAATGACTGTAAGTCTTGCGATATTTGACTTAAAATTGTGCGTGCCTGATTGCCGCTGCTCAAACTGCCGGACGATCGGTTCCAACCCGTAAGAACGTTAGATACAATCGTAAGCATCAATGAAACCAACAATGCGGTTATACCTATCGCAACCAATAACTCGATAATGGTAAATCCCGAACGAGTCAGCAGGCGTGAGTTTGAATGGAAATTTGATTTCATCGATGAACAGCTCCCGGCACGAGGAGCACGTTTTTCTGAGTGTTATCCGTGAAACGTTGACCATTAGGCAAGTAAGCTGGCCAGCGTAGACGGATCGTGTAAGCAAGAAAGCCTGAAGTAGTGTCATTGGAAGTTGGCGAAAGCCCATTGCCGGCAGCATCGCCATTTCTGATCAACTCGACCTCGAAATACTTAAGGGGAGAGTTAGTAGACGTCTCTCCTGGCCATGTGGTCGTATCAGAAGACGTTCCTAACCTTGATCCGTCTCGGCTGGCAAACAATATATAGGATGTAGCGGATGGATC